>CACZRQ010000283.1 GCA_902783615.1 uncultured Bacteroidales bacterium
GCCTCGAACTTATAAGGCAACTGATTGAAGGTGGTATGCTCGAAGCTGACGGTTCCAATCATTTCACCACCAGCCTGATAGGGCGGCAAACGATCGAGCCACTCACGTTTGCCATAAAGTACGCCAATGCCTGTAGGACCATATACCTTGTGGCCAGAGAAGCAATAGAAATCGGCATCAAGGGCTTGCACATCCACAGGCATGTGAGGCACTGACTGTGCTCCGTCGATCAACACTGGCACACCATGCTGGTGGGCAATGCGGATGATGTCGGCCACAGGGTTGATGGTGCCTAACACATTGCTCACATGAGCCACACTTACCAGCTTGGTCTTTTCCGTAAAGAGTTGTTGGAAAGCATCCATCATCAAGATGCCATCATCAGTGATAGGGATAACCTTCACGACAATGCCTTTGCGCTCGGCCTGCAATTGCCAAGGAACGATGTTGCTGTGATGCTCCATCGTGCTGACAATCACTTCATCGCCTGCCTGCATCTCTTGCTGGCAGAAAGATGAGGCCACCAGGTTGATACTCTCAGTGGTACCTCTTGTAAAAACGATTTCGTCTGTTGAGGCGGCATTGATGAACTGACGAACCATCTCACGACTGTGCTCAAGCATATCGGTGGCCACCACAGAGAGGTGATGCACACCCCGATGCACGTTGGCATTGGTGGAGTAGTATTGGTTCATCATGGCTTCTACCACCTGACGAGGCTTTTGCGTGGTGGCGCCATTGTCGAGATATACCAACGGATGCCCATAAACTTCTGTTTGAAGGATGGGGAAGTCATCTCTGATGGATTGACGATTGACGATTGACGATTGACGATTAATCATTGACGATTGACAATTGACAATTAAATAATGACGATTATAAATTCCTGAATCTTTGTTCTGCTAGTTCATGCAAGCGTTCTCGTAGGGTAGGAATGCGAACCATATCGATTACCTCTGCACTGAAAGCAGACATCAGCAGAAGGCGAGCCTCATGGATTGGGATGCCTCGCTGACGCATATAGAATAGGGCACTTTCGTCCAACTGTCCTGTGCTGGAGCCGTGGTTGCATCGCACATCGTCGTTGTAAATCTCCAATTGAGGCTGTGCAAACATACGAGCCTGGCGAGAGCCACAAAGGTTGCGGTTGGTTTGCTCGGAGATGGTGTGGTGAGCACCTGGTTTCACCTCTACCAAGCCAGCATACGTGCCTTGGGCTTGCTCGTCGAGCACATATTTATAGAGTTGGTGACTCGTGCAATGAGGCACAGCATGGGTAACATGTGTATGGTTGTCAACGTGTTGCAATCCATTAGCAATGACCAGGCCATTGAGGCTCAGCTCGGCTCCCTCGCCATTCATAATCACGTTCGTGGTATTGGTAGTGTTGCCATACCCCAAGCTGATGCTCTGCACATAAGCCTGACTGTTGTCTGACTGATGGATGTGCAGGTTGTGAATGCGGGAGGTGTTGACTGGATTCATATCTAAGTCGCAAAGGTCAAGGATGCTCTCTGGCTCCATCATAACCTCAGTTTCAAGCTGGGCATAGTTGCCTTCTAACAACAGCTGCAAATGACCACCCTGCTCAATATTGATGTTCAGATGATGGTTGTCAGATAGTTGTAGTTTCTTCTCAACCACAGTGCCTTTTTCGACAATTAGCTCCATATCATTGTTCCATGTTCTTAATCCAGTCATACCCACGCTCTTCCAGTTCGAGAGCCAGTTCAGGACCAGCAGTCATGACGATGCGACCCTGATAGAGCACATGCACCACATCAGGCTTGATATAGTCGAGCAGACGCTGGTAGTGGGTGATGACGATGCAACTCGTTTCTGGTGTCTTGAGCTTGTTCACTCCCTCGGCCACAATGCGTAAAGCATCGATATCCAAGCCAGAGTCTGTTTCGTCGAGGATGCTCAGCTTGGGTTCCAACATAGCCATCTGGAAAATCTCGTTGCGTTTCTTCTCGCCACCAGAAAAGCCTTCGTTCACAGAGCGACTGGCCAGTTTGTTGTCTAATTCCACGATGGCACGCTTCTCGCGCATCAGTTTCAGGAACTCGCTGGCACTCAGGTCTGGCAGGTTCAGATACTTACGTTTTGCATTGATGGCTGTGCGCATGAAGTTCGTCATGCTCACCCCTGGAATCTCCACGGGATATTGGAAACTCAGGAACAAGCCTTCGTGACTTCTATCCTCAGGCGACATCTCTAACAGGTTTTTGCCGTTGAAGGTCACATTGCCCTGTGTCACTTCATATTGCGGGTTGCCCACCAGTACCGACGACAAGGTGCTCTTGCCTGAGCCGTTGGGTCCCATGATGGCATGCACCTCACCAGGCTTTACCTGCAGGTTGATGCCTTTCAATATCTCCTTGCCAGCCACACTGGCATGTAGGTCTTTAATCTCTAACATCTTCTTTCTTTTTTATCCTACGCTTCCTTCAAGTGAAACACTGAGCAACTTCTGCGCTTCAACGGCAAACTCCATTGGAAGTTTGTTCAACACTTCCTTGGCATAGCCATTAACAATCAGACCCACAGCATCTTCTGTCGATATGCCACGCTGGTTGCAGTAGAAAATCTGCTCTTCGTTGATCTTACTCGTTGTCGCCTCATGTTCCACCACAGCAGTCTCGTTATGGATGTCCATATAGGGGAATGTATGCGCCCCGCATTGGTCGCCCAAGAGCAGCGAGTCGCACTGACTGTAGTTGCGGGCATTCTCTGCCTTGGCTGCCACACGCACCAAACCTCGGTAGGAATTCTCACTCTTGCCAGCAGAGATACCCTTGCTCACAATGGTGCTACGGGTATTCTTGCCCAAGTGAATCATCTTCGTACCTGTATCGGCCTGTTGGTAGTTATTGGTCACAGCCACACTGTAAAACTCAGCTGTCGAGTTGTCGCCTTGCAGGATGCACGAAGGATATTTCCATGTAATGGCAGAACCCGTTTCTACCTGTGTCCAAGAGAGCTTACTGTTGTTCCCACGCAGATGTCCACGTTTCGTCACAAAGTTATACACGCCACCCTTGCCTTCGGAATCGCCTGGATACCAGTTCTGTACAGTGCTGTACTTCACCTCTGCCCTTTCATGCACCACAATCTCCACGATGGCAGCATGCAGCTGATTCTCGTCGCGCATTGGAGCCGTACATCCTTCCAAGTAAGACACGTATGCATCGTCGTCGGCAATGATGAGTGTACGTTCAAACTGACCTGTATTCCTGGCGTTGATGCGGAAATAGGTTGACAGTTCCATGGGACATCTCACCCCCTTGGGGATATACACAAACGAACCGTCGCTGAAAACGGCCGAATTCAAGGCAGCATAGAAATTATCGGTATAAGGCACAACAGATCCCAAGTACTTCTGCACCAGGTCGGGATGCTCTTGCACAGCCTCACTGATGGAACAGAAGATGATGCCCTTTTCCTTCAGCTGTTCCTTGAAGGTGGTTTTCACCGATACCGAGTCCATGACAGCATCTACCGCCATTCCACTCAGCGCCATGCGTTCTTCCAAAGGAATACCCAGCTTGTCGAAGGTCTTCATCAACTCAGGGTCTATCTCTTTCTTGCCTTCATCCTTGCGTTTTTTCGTAGGATCGGCATAGTAAGAGATGGCCTGATAGTCGATTTCAGGGATGCGCAGATGAGCCCAGGTGGGCATCGTCTGCTTCACCCAATGGCGGTAAGCCTTCAAACGGAAGTCGAGTAGCCATTCCGGCTCCCCCTTCTTCTCAGAAATGAGGCGCACCACATCTTCGTTCAATCCTCGGTCAATGATTTCTGTATGCACATCGGTGGTGAAGCCGTACTTATACTTCTCCTCCGCCACTTGGCGCACATAATCGTTGTCCTTATATTTCTTGTTCTTGTATTTTTCGTTCTTTTGTTCCATGCTCAGGTTTGAGGATATCTTCTGCAAAATCCTGTACGGCAGGCATGATCAAGCCAGCCATCTCTCGTATGGGATAATAGAGGGCAGATGATTCCTTCACTTTCTTCTCGATCATCTTGTTATCTGAGTCGAAATACTCGAGGGCGCAGATGGCCACACTGATAAACAGCACCCATTTCACTCCGCCTAAGGCTGCACCCAACAATCTGTTGAGCCATCCTAAATAGATAAACTCCAACAACTTGGTGAGCAGTTCGGCAACGATAGAGAAAATAACAGGCACCAAAAGCCAAATCATCACGAATGCCGCTATGTGGGCAAACAAAGCGTTGTTGGCCACCAGATAAGCCAGTTTGTCGCCTACTGTGACATAAAGCATCTTTGCTGCAACCAGACCCACTACGAGGCCTATCAGTGCTGCCAGCTGCTTGATGAAGCCCGAGCGGAAACCCATCACCATTCCTAACAGCACCAATGCCAATATGATAATATCTATAATTTGCATAATGCTCAGATTTTAATCATCAATTGTCAATCGTCAATTGTCAATCGTCAATTGTCAATCGTCAAAGTGTCTGTTTAACTTCGATTTCCTCAAACGTTTCAATCACATCGTTCACCTTGATGTCGTTGCAGTTCGTCAAGCTGATACCACACTCAAAGTTGGTGAGCACTTCTTTCACATCATCCTTGA
>CACZRQ010000284.1 GCA_902783615.1 uncultured Bacteroidales bacterium
TAAATCAGGATGAGCGGATTCTCCATCACGCACTCCATCTTCTCAGCATCTGTTACGAAATAAGGTGACAGATAACCGCGGTCGAACTGCATACCTTCTACCACACCAATTGAAGTATCGGTACCCTTAGCTTCCTCGATGGTGATCACACCGTCCTTAGAAACCTTGCGCATAGCGTCAGCAATCAGCTTACCGATCTCAGGATCGTTGTTGGCAGAAACAGCAGCCACCTGCTCCACCTTGTCGTAGTCGCTACCCACCTTCTCAGCCTGGTTCTGGATAGCCTCAACCACCTTAGCCACAGCCTTGTCGATACCGCGCTTGATGTCGATAGGACTTGCACCAGCCGTTACGTTCTTCAAACCCTCAGCCACGATAGCCTGAGCCAGAACGGTAGCAGTGGTAGTACCGTCACCAGCTGCATCGCCAGTCTTGCTTGCCACTTCCTTCACCAGCTGAGCGCCAGTGTTCTGCATATTGTCGGCCAGCTCAATCTCCTTAGCCACCGTTACACCATCCTTGGTAATCTGAGGTGCACCAAACTTCTTCTCAATCACAACATTGCGGCCTTTAGGACCCAGTGTTACCTTTACGGCATTTGCCAGTGTGTCGATACCCTTCTTCAACTGATCGCGGGCTTCGATATTGAATTTGATTTCTTTTGCCATTTCTTTATTCTCCTTGTTTTTATTTATTCAACAACTGCGAGTACATCGCTCTGACGCATAATCAGATACTTTGTGCCATCGGCTTCCAGCTCAGTGCCGGCATACTTGCCATAGAGCACCTTATCGCCCACCTTCAGCACCATTTCTTCGTCCTTTGTACCGTTGCCAACTGCAACAACTTCGCCCTTAACAGGCTTTTCCTTCGCTGTGTCTGGAATATACAGACCAGTCAAAGTCTTCTCTTCAGCAGGTTCTGGCAATACCAGAACTCTATCCGCCATTGGTTTTACTGTCATAATTTCTATATTTTTTTGATGTTATTGATTTCCGGCTGCAAAAGTACGAAAACTATACCAAACCACCAAACATACCTTTAGAATATCTTTGCTTGAACATTTGGCAGAGATGGCGTGACACTTTGTCACATCCTTACCTTTCCAGCTTTCTTCAGCACCTGCGTCTGGCCATTCCAGTTCACTGTTACCTGGCAACCGGCAGGAATCTCCACCTCGCATTGTCCATCCTTTTGCAGACTGATGTGGATGAATCCCTCTTTCACGGGGATTCGACCTTTTGCCCAATCCAAGTGCAGCAGATGGGGTGTCAGGGTATATTCATTGATGCGGGCATCACTTTGACTGAATCCGAAGATGCCGTATGCCGCCAACACCACAGGAGGCACGCCATTGGCACCATGACACAGGCTCAACCCAAACTGGCGACCATAGAACATCAGTTGTTTCGCCACATCGCCACTTACTGAGAAATTCTCGGGGAAGCGGGTATAACCCTGACGGAGCCAATCGCCCCACACCTCATGCAGCAATTGGTAGAAATCCTCAGTCCTGCCTGCCTTGATATAGGCCAATGCCTCATAGCCCTTCTCGTACGAGATGTTATCTTTATAATTAGGTATGTCAGGAATCACCGTATCATAGAGGTAATCTTGCAGACGCTGGGGGAAGAGGTCGGCCAGTACAGCCCAATACTGGGCATGATGCGAGATGCGTCTGTCGAGCGATCCATCTTCCCGATAGCCATTCATGAAAGCTTTCTCGGTGCTGTTCCAGAAATGTTCTAAGATGTTGTGCTGCAGCTGGTCGGCACGCTTGGCATACTCCTTTGCCTTGCCATTTTCCTTCAGCAGTTTCGAGAAATAGGCGGCAATGCGGAAGTTCATGTACAGCATGATCTGCGGATAGCAGGCCACGCCAAAATCGTCAGGACCATTGTCCCTACTCCAGCCAGGGATGAATCCCGAGCTGGGCTTGGAGGCATGGATGAAGCCATTCTCGTCTTGCACACTGATGTAGAAATTCATCTGCTCATCAATGCGATCCTTGAACATCAGGTAGGTTGTGAGGTCGCCATAACGCAGGTAATCCTGCTTCAGGGCGATGAGTGCATGCAGCGGATAATCCACTATCCCCCAGTCACTTTGTTGCGGATGTGGAGGCATCAGGGCAATGCTGATGTTGTTGCGGGCCACCTGCCTGTCGCCCATCACCAAGTTCATGCCCAGCATACTGGCCACAGCATCCATCGACCAAGGCAGAAAGTCGCGCTTGATGCCGTCCAGGTTGAAGTCGTGCATCGAGGTATGCAGGGTGGCCACGCCCGCATTGAACAGATCGTTCAGCTCAGCATCGCTACTCTCGAAGGTCATCAGCATCTCCTGCACAGGCCACATCATGGCGTGGAACAGCATGTTATGGATGGTAGCCTCGCCTGTGGCGGTTACTTTCAAGTAGCGCAAAGCCCTTTCAGGCAGGGTGATAGTCTTTCTTTCTCCACTCAATGGAACATCCTGAATGGGGTGCTGCTCAAATTTCTTCGTGTCTTCATTCAGCACTTCTTCTATCGATTCTCCCACGGTGAAGTGCAGCATGCCTGTGCCAGAAGCCTCGAGTTCGATGAAGCCCACCTCGTCGTACCAGAAGTCGTAGATGA
>CACZRQ010000285.1 GCA_902783615.1 uncultured Bacteroidales bacterium
CTACGAGCGACCCATACAAGTGATCCACGGGTACATTAAAGAAACCTTGAATCTGGTCTGCATGCAAGTCCATTGTAATGAGACGGTCGATGCCTGCGACACTCAGCAGGTCAGCCACCAGCTTGGCGCCGATGCTCACTCTGGGCTTGTCTTTGCGATCTTGGCGTGCCCACCCGAAATAGGGAATGACGGCTATGATGCTACGGGCACTGGCTCGCTTGGCGGCATCAATCATCAGCAGCAGTTCCATCAGATTGTCGCTGTTGGGGAACGTTGACTGCACCAGGAACACATCATTGCCACGGATGGATTCCTCGAAGGATACGGCAAATTCGCCGTCAGCAAAATGCGAGATCACCATATTGCCGAGCGGACAACCCAGACTCTGGCAGATGCGCTCTGCCAAATACCTTGTTTTCGTGCCTGAGAACACCTTGAAAGCTCTTGCTTCACTCATGTTTTTATTTGAACTTTTAGTGAGTTGATTATGAATTCTTGTGCAAAGGTAGACAAATTATCCGAAACAACAAAATCAATCTGCGACAAATAGATAATAATGTATCACATTCAACCAAACTAAATGTGGAAAGAAAAAAGTTTCTGTCAATTATTACCAATTCATTAGTTTTCGTAGATAGTCTGTGAGTTCGCCTGCCATCTTCTCATGCTGACGCATAGAAGGATGCCAATCGGCTCCATAACCGAGGCTGCCATCATGAGGTGTGAAATCGAAACGATAGACTTCAGCATCACCCTGCTTATGGGCATAGTCAGCAGTAGCATCAAGGGCTTGCTGAGCAGAACGGAGTTGGTCACCATTCATCATGCAACCACAGAGGAGGACAATCTTTGCCTTGGCATAATGGCTGCGCACCTGCTGATATAGTTGCTTGAAACCATTGAGCAAGAGGGTAGGGTCAGCCCCTTGAGTGGAGGTGTCGTTGGTGCCGAGGTTGATGCACACCACATCTGGCGTGTAACGTGAAAAGTCCCACAAGTGCTTATTGTTATATAATAATGTGTAGGGATATTCGGTGTTCATGTTCACCTTGTCGCCTGTCTGAGGACCATTGTAGCTACGATAGACACCGATGCCGCTGCGTGCCACAACCAGTGCTTGAGCATTGAGGTTGCGGGCTGTGCGGGCAGCATAGGTGTAGTAGTAGTTGGCGGTTTTCTCATCGTAGTGTTCGGCTTCGGACTTGGCTTCAATGCCATAGCCACAAGTGATGGAGTTACCAATGTACTCTATCTTGCGCTGGGGCACGTTCGTAGCTGGAGCAAGACTTTTGCCCTTATCGACAAAGAATCCATGAAATTCAGGTTGGTTCTCATAGCCTTCGCCCACATAAGTGACGATAGCTTGGTGAGTACCGTCCTGCAAGTCACGTGCCAAGTTGACGATGGTGTTGCCGATGAAAGAAATCTTGAAGGGTTCTCCACCGTCAATCTCAACCATGAAATAACCGCTGCGGATCTTGCACATCATGTCGAGCGAGGTGCCTGTGAAGCCCGTGCGTATCTGCACACCAGGGTAAGTGAAAGCAAGGTGCATGGGGTCGGAGTCGTCCATGCGACCGATGTACTGGATGTTGGTGTCGGTAGGGTGGAACAAATCCCGGTTGGTGCTCTTCTGTTGTGTGTGGGCGCATTGACTGGCAAACAGTCCCATGAGCAGCCCAAAGCAAAATTTCGTCATTTCTTGTTCTTTTTGATTCGGAGAATGGATACTGAATAAGCAGGCACATCAACGTCGAACTGGTGGCTGACGCTGAGGGTCTTGGTCTCGTTGGTCTTCCAGTTGCGTTCATTCTTAGGGTTGCTGTCACCAGCCATCACTGTATAGTCGGCGGTGGTGCTGTAGCCGTTGAGAGTGTCTTCACCCAAGTCAATATTCAGGTGAGTTTCAATGGGAAGGAGGCTCACCAGCTTGATAATGAGATCACCTGTCTTAGAGTCGATGACAACGGACTTGTCCAAATAGTTAAGCAGACCCTCACTTGGGAAGGCTGGTTGGCCTTCTGAAGTAGAATAGGAGATCTGAAGGTCTGAATACACATATTGGTCGCCTGCGTTCTGACCATAAGCACGTTGCACATAGTAATTGGCTGTAGGCTTCAC
>CACZRQ010000286.1 GCA_902783615.1 uncultured Bacteroidales bacterium
AATTCACATGAAAGCATTGGTAAGTATCGTGATGGGCAGCATCAGTGACCTGCCCGTAATGGAGAAGGCTGCCGATTTCCTGAATGAGCAGGGAATACCTTTTGAGATGTGCACACTTTCAGCTCATCGCACTCCAGGTAAAGTAGCTGAGTTTGCACAGCAGGCAAAGGGTCGTGGCATTCAAATCATCATCGCAGGTGCCGGCATGGCCGCAGCTCTGCCAGGTGTAATTGCAGCGAATACCACGCTGCCAGTTATTGGTGTTCCAATTAATAGCGGTCCACTGATGGGTGTTGATGCACTCTATGCTATGGTGCAGATGCCTCCTGGTGTACCTGTAGCAACAATGGCTGTCAATGGTGGCCAGAATGCTGCCCTGATGGCTGCTGAAATTTTGGCACTGTCGGACGCTAAGATAGCTGGCAAGCTGGACGACTACAAGAAGAAGTCGGCATCTAAGGTAACACAGGCCAACGAAGTGCTGGGAAATGTCAAGTACGATTTCAGAGTAATCTGATGAATCTGTTTAATTACCAGCGCCGTAAGACTGGCACAGTGAATATAGGAGCCACCCCTTTGGGCGGCTCCTATCCTATACGCCTGCAGAGTATGACCAACACTTCCACTCGTGATACAGAGGGGAGTGTGGCTCAGATCAAACGCATTGTGGAGGCTGGGGGCGAGTATGTGCGTCTTACCACCCAAGGTGTAGCCGAGGCCGAGAACCTGAAAAACATCAATGCCGTTTTGCGACAAAATGGGTGCATGGTGCCCCTTGTGGCCGATGTGCATTTCAACCCAGGTGTGGCCGATGTGGCTGCCCTTTATGCTGAAAAGGTGCGCATCAACCCAGGCAATTACGTGGATCCTGCCCGTAAGTTCCAACATTTGGAATATACCGATGAGGAATATGCCCAAGAGTTGCAACGCTTGCGTGAACGTTTCGTGCAGCTTCTGGATATCTGTAAGCGTGAGCATACGGCCATCCGCATTGGCGTGAACCACGGTTCTTTGTCCGATCGCATCATGTCTCGCTATGGCGACACGCCTGAAGGTATGGTGGAGTCTTGCATGGAATACTTGCGAATCTGTGTGGAGGAGCAGTTCAAGGATGTGGTGATATCCATCAAGGCTTCGAATGCTTCTGTAATGGTGCGCACTGTTCGTTTGTTGGTAGATGTGATGGAGCGTGAGGGTATGGACTTCCCTTTGCATTTGGGCGTTACCGAAGCTGGTGAGGGCGAGGATGGTCGCATCAAGTCGGCTTTGGGTATTGGTGCCCTCTTGGCCGATGGTTATGGCGATACCATCCGTGTGTCGTTAAGCGAAGCCCCAGAGAAGGAAATTCCTGTGGCAAAGAAGTTGCGCGACTATGTGGTGGCTCGTGAGATACATCTCCCGATTGAAGCTGAGGCTGCCCCAGAATTTGATTATTTGCATCCAACGAGGCACCAGACCAAACCTGTGCACAACATTGGTGGTGAGCATGTGCCTGTGGTGATTGCTGCCCGTTTCTCTGAATCGCAAGCGTTCAACCCCGATTTCATTCCAGATTATGTGTATGTGGGTCGCAACATCCCTGCTGAAAGGCGTGAAGATGTTTCTTATATCGTGGATGTCGATGCTTGGACAGGTTTGCCCAACACCTATCCTGCCTATAAGAAAGAATTCTTGCCATTTATCAGTATGAACCCTGCTTCGTTGAAGTTCCTGTTCATTACTTATCGCGACTTGGACGATGAGGTGCTGGCTTGCTTGAAGTATCATCCTGAGATTGTGGTGATTAGTCAGAGCAATCATATCAATCGTGTGGGAGAGCAGCGAGCTGTGGCTCACAAGCTGATGAAGAATGGATTGCAAAATCCACTGGTGTTCATTCAGCATTATGCAGAGCAAGAAGCAGAGGACTTGCAGATTCGTGCAGCAGCTGATATGGGCCCGCTTATCTTCGACGGATTCTGCGATGGCATTATGCTTTACAATAATGGCCGTTTGGATGATGAGCTGGTAGATCAAACCGCATTCAGCATCTTGCAAGCAGGTCGTTTGCGTATGGTAAAGACAGAATACATCTCTTGTCCAGGTTGTGGTCGTACACTTTATAATTTGGAGGAAACCATTGCTCGCATCAAAGCAGCTACCTCACATCTCAAGGGCTTGAAGATAGGCATCATGGGGTGTATTGTGAATGGACCAGGTGAGATGGCCGATGCTGATTATGGCTATGTGGGAGCTGGTCGAGGCAAGGTTAGCCTCTATAAGCAGAAACAATGCATCGAGAAAAACATCCCCGAAGAACATGCCGTTGAACGCTTGCTTCGGTTTATCGAAGAAGACAGTAAGAAATAAGATGTAGGAGGGTTGATGACAATGGTCACCAACCCTCTTTTTTATCTCACAATTCTAATCTTAAAACTCCTTAAAAAGAGAAGCAATTTGCAATCTATTTTGTATTTTTGCACCAACTTAAGGAATAATGGGCTCTTATGAGTGAAAAAATACATATAGATTGCTGTCCGATATGTGGCGGAAGGAACTTGCATCAAGCTTTGACAGCCATTGACCATCTGAAGACTCAGGAGTCTTTTGAGGTGTGGACGTGCGATGACTGCGGTTTCAAACTGACGCAGGATGTGCCTGACGAAAAGGAGATTGGCAAGTATTATGAATCACCTGATTATATCTCTCATACTGATACAGAGCAGGGTTTGATGAATAAACTCTATCATGTGGCTCGCAATATGATGCTCACGGCCAAAGCAGGTCATGTGACCAGAGCTACTGGTTTGCGTCAAGGATGGTTGCTTGACATTGGCTCTGGCACAGGCTATTTCGCCCACCTGATGACAGAATGGGGTTGGACGGTTCGTGCCATCGAGAGGAGTGCCGAGGCAAGACAATTTGCCCAGCAACACTTTGGTTTGAAGAGCGATGATGTGGAGGCTTTCAATACTTTGCAAGACAAATCATTCGACTGCATCACTCTTTGGCATGTGTTGGAGCACCTGCAGCAACTGAATATCATGGGTGATAAGTTCTATCGTTGGCTCAAGGACGAAGGCGCTTTGCTGATTGCCGTTCCCAATCATCTATCTACTGATGCAAGGCATTATGGAGCCGAGTGGGCTGCTTGGGATGTACCTCGTCACTTGTGGCATTTTACCCCCGATACCATGAAACGCTTTGCCGAGAAACATGGGTTCAAGATCATCAAAATCATACCGATGCCGCTCGATGGTTTCTATGTGAGTATGCTTTCTGAGCAATATATGAAACACAAGATGAGTTTCTTGCGAGGATTCTGGAATGGTTTGAAAGCATGGGTCAGTGCTTGGTTCCATAAAGAACGCAGCAGTTCCTTGATTTATGTTTTGAAGAAACAATAAGACTATGGCGAAGAAAACAAGATTTTTCAATTTGCAAACAGCTACTGCTACCGTCAGTACCACCTTGGTATTGATTGTGTTGGGCGTGGTGGTTTTCTTCGCCTTGGCGGCCAGAAGCGTTTCCGTTTATGTGAAGGAAAACGTGAATTTCTCTCTCTTGATCAGCGATGATATGCCAGAAACTGAGATTGCCAAGTTGCTGGATGAATTGAAGGCTAAGCCGTATGTAAAGCAAGCTGAATACATCTCGAAGGCTCAGGCATTGGAAGATATGAAAGAAGAATTGAACACTGACCCAGAGGAGTTTCAAGGTTATAATCCCTTCCCTGCTTCAGTGAAGATAAAGCTTCATGCCGATTATGCCAACAACGATAGCATTGCCAAGATTGAACAACAATTGAGCACGGACATCAATGTTCAAGAGGTGCTTTATCAGAAGAATCTGATAGAGAGCATGAATCGACATATAGGGCAATTGGAGCTGATGCTGATAGCCTTGGCTTTGGTGTTGGCACTGATATCGTTTGCCCTCATTAACAATACAATACGCCTTACGGTGTATTCTCAGCGTTTCCTCATCTACACCATGAAACTGGTGGGAGCAAGTCGTTCGTTCATTCGCCGACCTTTCATGGTGCGCAATTTCTGGATAGGCATCATGGCAAGCTTGTTGGCCAACATTACTTTGTGGGGAGCCGCTTTTTGGTTGGTAACGAACGAGCCCCATTTGATAGAGGTGATCTCCCCTGAAGTATTGCTGATTGTCAGCGTGGTAGTGTTGCTGACGGGAGTCTTCATGACGCAGTTCTGTGCTTTCTGGTCGGTGAATAGCTTCTTGAAGATGAAGGCAAGTAAACTTTACTATGTATAGAAAGGGGGGCTTGCCCCTTGTCTTGACGAGAATGAAAATGTAGTTTAAGATATGAGTAAGAAAAATTATGCATTTGGCAAGAACAATCTGATACTGATAGCCATAGGTATGGCTGTTGTGATCATTGGCTTTTTGCTGATGACAGGTCCTAGTACCACGATTGACCATTTTGAAGCCGACATCTTCAGTGCGAGGAGAATAAAGATTGCGCCTGTAATGTGCCTGATTGGCTTTGTGATTATGATTTATGCAGTGATTAAAAAACCAAAGGAGGAATAAATCATGGGTTGGTTAGAGGCTTTCATTTTGGGCATGATTCAAGGGCTCACCGAGTATCTGCCTGTGAGCAGTAGTGGTCATTTGGCCATTGGCTCGGCTTTGTTTGGCATCGAGGGAGAAGACAACCTCACCTTTACCATCGTGGTGCATATTGCCACAGTGTTGAGCACACTGGTTATTCTTTGGAAGGAGATAGACTGGATTTTCCGTGGACTGATGAAGTTCAAGATGAACGATGAGATGAGATATGTCATCAACATCCTGATTTCCATGATTCCCATCGGCATTGTGGGGGTATTCTTCAAAGATAAGGTGGAGGAGATCTTTGGCTCTGGCTTGGTGATTGTTGGTCTGATGTTGTTGGTTACGGCAGCATTGCTGGCCTTCTCTTATTATGCTAAACCACGCACCAAGGAGAACATCAGCATGAAAGATGCTTTCATTATTGGTTTGGCCCAAGCTTGTGCTGTTCTACCAGGCTTGAGTCGAAGTGGTAGCACTATCGCCACAGGTTTGCTTTTGGGCGATAAGAAAGAGAAATTGGCACAATTCTCATTCCTGATGGTTATCCCTCCTATCTTGGGAGAAGCTTTGTTGGATGGCATGAAGATTGTGAAAGGAGCTGCTGAGGCAGGTAGTGAGGTATCACTGATGGCACTCATCGTTGGCTTCCTTTCAGCCTTTGTCTTTGGTTGCTTGGCTTGCAAGTGGATGATTGACATTGTGAAGAAAGGCAAGTTGATTTACTTTGCAGTCTATTGCGCAATAGTAGGTGCTATAACATTGATTAGTACAATGTTGTAATTCTATGCTGGATTTTCAGACTGGCGAAATATTGCAGTTCGACAAGCCATACGGATGGACTTCCTTTCGCGTGGTGAATCATGTGAGGCATTTCATCTGCGAGCGATTGGGTGTCAAGAAGCTCAAGGTGGGGCATGCTGGCACGCTCGATCCTTTGGCAACGGGTGTGATGACCATTTGTACAGGAAGGGCCACCAAGTTGATAGAACAGCTGCAATACCATACCAAGGAATATGAGGCAACCTTGTGTTTAGGTGCCACCACGCCTTCGTTCGACCAAGAGCACCCGTTAGATGCCATCTATCCCACAACCCACATCACTCGTGAGTTGGTGGAAGAGGCTTTACAACGATTCAAGGGCGAGATTTGGCAAGTGCCACCCACCTATTCAGCCTGTAATGTGGATGGCAAACGTGCCTACCTTTATGCTCGAAAGGGTCAGGAGGTGGAGCTGAAACCCAAATTGCTGGTGATAGATGAAATCGAGTTGTTGGATTTCGAACCACTTGCCAATTATCAACCCTCGCCTCACAGAAGGAAGGAAGCGAATGAAGAGGAGGTCCGGATGATGGCAGAAGGAGAATTCTACAAGCTGAAAATCAGGGTGGTTTGCAGCAAAGGTACCTATATCAGGGCATTGGCAAGAGACATCGGCGAGGCCTTGCATTGTGGAGCCCACCTCACGGCTTTACGCCGTACAAGGGTAGGAGATGTTAGGGTGGAGCAGTGCCTCAATCCCGAGCATTTCGAAGCATGGTTGAAGGAGCAGGATGTGGCTCCGTTTAAAGATAAACAGTAAAAAAATAAATAAAGAAAAATGAAACTATCGCAGTTTAATTTCCGTCTTCCTGTGGATAAGATCGCTCAGTTCCCCACAG
>CACZRQ010000287.1 GCA_902783615.1 uncultured Bacteroidales bacterium
CCTACCGCTATCTTCCTGTCCAGTAAGCTGGCACCTAACCTGATGGGTGCCATCGCTGTGGCTGCGTACTCTTACATGGCACTTGTGCCTGTGATCCAGCCACCTATCATGCGACTGCTGACAACCAAGAAGGAGCGCGTAATCCGCATGAAACCTCCAAGAGCCGTTTCCAAGAACGAGAAGGTGATCTTCCCAATCGTTGGTTTGTTGCTGACAGCCTTCCTGGTACCTTCAGGTCTGCCTCTGTTGGGTATGCTGTTCTTCGGTAACCTGCTGAAGGAAAGTGGTGTAACCCGCCGTCTGGCTGAGACTGCACGTAACCAGTTGATCGACGTTGTGACCATCCTGCTGGGCTTCACCGTAGGTTGCTCAACTCAGGCATCTGAGTTCATCACCGTGAACTCACTGCTCATCTTCGGTCTGGGTGCATTGTCGTTCGTGATTGCAACCGCTTCTGGTGTATTGTTCGTGAAGTTCTTCAACCTGTTCCTGAAAGAGGGCAACAAGATCAATCCGTTGATCGGTAACGCAGGTGTATCTGCTGTGCCAGATGCTGCCCGCATCTCTCAGAACGTTGGTCTGGAGTACGACCCATCCAACTACCTGCTGATGCAGGCTATGGGCCCGAACGTGGCCGGTGTGATCGGTTCAGCTGTGGCTGCCGGTGTATTGCTGGGCTTCTTGATTTAAAGAATTATTTAAATCGCTGATAAAAAAGCGGGGAAAGCTTGATGCTTTCTCCGCTTTTCTTTTTACCTTTGTGGTATAAAATTAACAAAACAAATGCCATGAAGAAATTATTTTTTATGTTGGGAGCCCTGATGCTCAGCATCGTCTCCCAAGCCGCTACAATCAACAAGATCGACCCACCCTACTGGTATGCCGGACTGCAGCATCATGAGTTGCAGCTGATGGTGTATGGCAACGACATCGGTTTCTCGCAGGTGAGCACAGATTATCCAGGTGTGGAGATTACAAACACGGTTACCTTAGAGAGCCGCAATTACCTGCTGGTGTATCTGAACATCAAGGATGCCAAGCCCGGCAAGATGCAGCTCACTTTCAAGAAAGACAACCAGGAACTGAAGCAGGAATATGAGTTGAAGGCCCGTACCAAGAAGGGTGAAGAACATGTGGGCTTCGACAGCAGCGACGTACTCTACCTGCTGATGCCCGACCGCTTCGCCAATGGTGATGAGAGCAACGACAACATCAAGGGGATGTCGGATTACAAGGTGGACCGTACCAACCCAAATGGCCGTCATGGAGGAGACATGAAGGGTATCGAGCAACACTTGGACTATTTCACTGATTTGGGAGTAACGGCCCTGTGGTTCACACCTGTGTTAGAGAACGACATGCGGGGAGGCTCGTATCACGGCTATGCCACTACAGACTATTATAAAGTGGATCCTCGCTTTGGCAGCAATGAAGAGTATAAGCAGCTGATTGCCAAAGCACATCAGAAAGGAATGAAGGTGGTGATGGACATGATTTTCAACCATTGCGGCAGTGAGCACCTCTGGCTGAAAGACATGCCTTCACGCGACTGGTTCAACCATTCCGATTACCAGGAGAACTTCGTGCAGACAAACTACCGCCTGACACCTGTGGTGGATCCCTATGCTTCGAAGCACGATTTCGACCGCATGGCCAATGGCTGGTTCGTGCGTACGATGCCCGACCTGAACCAGAACAATCCACATGTGATGACCTATCTGCTGCAGACCAGCATCTGGTGGGTGGAATATGCAGACATCGATGGCATCCGCATGGACACTTACCCTTATGCAGACTACCAGGCGATGAGTCAGTGGATGTATATTATAAATAAGGAGTACCCCAACTTCAACGTAGTGGGTGAGTCGTGGGTGATTGAGCCTGCCTTCACGGCTTGGTTCCAGAAGGATTCGAAGTCGGCCAAACCGCAAAACAGTAACCTGACAACGGTGATGGATTTCAGCTTCTTCGACAAGGTGAACATTGCAAAGAAGGAGCAGAGCGACGGACAGGGTCGTGGCCTCGACCGCATCTACAACAATTTTGTGTATGACTTCCTCTACCCCAACCCATTGTCGGTATTGACATTCATCGAGAATCACGACACAGACCGCTTCTTAGAAGAAGGTTCCGACCTCGCTTCCCTGAAGCAGGCAATGACCATGTTGCTGACGGTTCCCCGCATTCCACAGCTGTATTATGGCACAGAAGTGCTGATGAATGGTGTGAAGACGAAGAGCGATGGCTATGTGCGCAAGGATTTCCCAGGTGGATGGAAGGGCGACAAGCAGAATGCCTTCACAGCAGCTGGCAGAACGGCAGCCCAGAACGAATGCTTCGATTTCTACAAGACCATCCTGCATTGGCGTCAAGGCAATAAAGTGATCAGTGAGGGCAGCATGACACACTTCTTAGTGGAAAACAGTGTGTATGCCTACGCCCGTCAGCTGAACGGCAAGACGGTGTTTGTGATGCTGAATGGCAGCGACAAGGAAACCACTGCCAACCTGAGCATCTATGCAGAGATTCTGCAGGGTCACACCACCGCCAAGGATGTGCTGACTGGCAAAACCATCCAGTTAGGCAAGGAGCTGAAGATGCAGCCCCGCGAAACGCTGTTGCTGGAGCTGTAACAATTGCAATCTCTAAGCTGTGACATTATAATCTCAATGTTGAAATTATTATGTCGCCCCTACAGGGCTTATATTTATTGC
>CACZRQ010000288.1 GCA_902783615.1 uncultured Bacteroidales bacterium
AGGGAAGGTGGCTTCGTAAGCCTCGAAAGCTTCAGGATTCTCGTCTGCCACGAAATAGCCCTTGGGCGGGCAGTAAGTTCCCTCACGATTGCTCCAATAGCCAGGTATCAGTTCTTGAGCGAGGAAATAAGGTACATCGGCATCGCGAGGCTCTGCGTGATAATGAATATTCATCTTGCTGGCAAGTTCAAAGCCTGCGTGCTTGTAGAACTCGATGTTGCCTTCCATCTGCAGAAGACCTATACCCATCTCCTTGGCTTTCTCTATCGCATACTTCAGCAACTTCAGGCCATAGCCCTTGCGCTTATAGTCGGGGTGAATGCTGATGGGGCCGAAGGTCCAAGAAGGGTAGGGCGTTCCATCGTCAAGCGTAATCTCTGCCTTCGAAAACATCACATGGCCGATAATCTTTCCATCTTCTTCCATCACAAAGTCAAGTTCTGGGATGAAGTTTGGATTCGTTCTATACTGATTGAGCACATAATGCTCTGTGCATCCTGGTCGATAGACATTCCAGAATGCTTCACGCGTAAGGTTCTCAACCTCACGATAATCTTTTTGTGTCTCTAATCTGATATTCATCATAACTTAGTATTGTTCTATAAAATCGCGTACTAAACGGAAAGTGGGTTCGTAGCTCTCGAAGCGAACGGTCTTGTAATTGTCGAAGATGGTGTGGTAATACTTGAAGGCATCGCCCTCTTCATTTTCCAAGAAGATGCAAGGCACATGGCGCGTGGCAAAGGGGTAGTGATCGCTGTTGCCCGCCAACTGTCCTCGGTTCAGTGCCTTGAAGTGATGCTGCTGGTTGTTAATCTGCTCAAACAGCGCAAAGCCACGCATGCCTTCGTCACTCACCTCGCAATACTGTACGGGGTTGTTGTCGCCTATCATGTCGATGTTGAAAAGATACTTGATTTGCTCCAACGGCACGATAGGGTGGTCAACATACCACAGCGATCCTCTCAGATAAGCATCCTCGCCCGAGAAAGCGATGAAGTACATATCGTAAGCAGGGCGATGCTGGGCATAGTAAGCTGCCAAGGTTACAATGGCGGCAGTGCCAGAGGCATTGTCGTTGGCACCAGCATAGAACACCTTCTTGCCCAAGTTGCCCAAGTGGTCATAGTGGGCAGTGAACACATAGCAGCTGTCGTGACGAGCCCCTTCCACCTTGGCGATGACATTGAAGCACTCATAGTCTTTCAAGAACTTGTTCTCAATGTCGGCTGTGATGCTTTTGGCATCTTTAGGGAAGCGGTAGGGCACCCACATAATGGGCTTGTCGATTACCTTCTCACCATAGGCTTTGTAGAACTTCAGTGGCTCTTCCCAAGTGAAGAGGATGCCTGCGTTAGGTGCACCGTCTTTCTTCTGCAGACGGGAGAAATCCTCACGATGCTTGTAGGAGAACATAAAGTCGCACACCACAAAGGCATCCTTATTCTCAGGTCGCTCTAAGTCCTGGAATATCTTGTTGGCATCGTAATGCAACGTGTCGATGTAGTAGAGAGGAAAGGTACCCTTGACACCAGGCGCATATTCACGCATGGTGAAATCTACGCCAGGCACTTGCTTCTTGCCATCCACACTCAGTTTCATCTTGCCAGGGAAGGTGTTGATATCCAACTTGAACGGTTGGCACACCACTTCATCCACCCCTGCTTTGGTAAACTCTTTCTCCAGGAACTTCCCTGCCTTGTTGGCACCGTCCTTGGCATAGCCACGACCTTGATACTTGGCAGAACTCAGCTCTTTGACAACTCGCATGAAATGCGACAAATCCTGTGCATACACCTGCATAGAGGCAAGCACTCCTAATAATATGACAAATAACTTTTTCATAACTTTATGACTTTCTCTCAGCAAAGATACAAAATATTCTCCATTCTTCATTCTTTCATTCTTCAATCTTTTCTACATTCTCGCTTTCTGGTCAGCACCGGCACCTGTGCCACGATATTTGCTTTGTGCAGCGTTGAAGGTATAGCGGATGGAGAATTTCACCTTTTGGGTGTCCATAAGGTTCGTCTGGCCAATGATATGACTGCCAAAGTCTGCATCTATATTAGCATGGGCATTGCGAGTAAGGTCTCTTCCTTCCAATCGCAACACCAAGGAGTTGTCTTTCAACAATGTCTTCTGAATGGCAGCAGTAAGGTCGAAATACACGTTCTTCATATACAAGTTCTGTGAATAGCCCTTGGTCTGCATCAGACATCCCAGCTCCAATTGCCAGCCATCTTTCAGACGGAAGGTGTTGTTCAGCTGCATCACGCCAATGGGCTTGTCGTTGAATCTGGTTTTACGGAAGCCGGAGGCCACGCGTGGATCAGGTGCATTGATGGTGAGCCACTGTTTCTGGATGCCCAAGGTATAACTCATGGTCCAAACACCGATGGTGTGGTTAAGCATGCCATATACAGCCAACATGCGGAATGGCGTCTCGATGTTGCGAGGCTGTACCAACACCACCCCCTCATCGTTGTAAGGCGATGACCAAAGCATGATAGGGTCATTGGTGCGGGAATAGTTTGCCACGAAGGTAAGAGACTTCCACACGGCAGTAGCACTGATGTTGTGAATCAGCTCAGGCTGCAACAGCGCATTACCGCTTTGCAACAGGTAGCGGTTGTCGTAGCTGATGGCACTTGAAAGTTGTGAGTAGTTGGGGCGGCGAGTCCTCGCGCTGTAGTTCAGCATCACCTGTACTTTGCCCAATCTGCCAGCGAATGAAACAGTAGGGAACCAGTTGCTATAATTACGAGCCAAGTCATTCGTGGGGTTTAACCTATCTTGATAGCTGTAGTGAACATGCTCAAAGCGCACACCTGCACTGATTTGTCCTACTTTGGGCAGATTGAAACCATAGTTGGCAAAACCAGCATAAATGTCTTCCTTCACTTTGGCCTTGGAAGCTGGTATTATGATGCCTGTTATGGCATAGTTGTCGTTTCTGCGGGAGAAAGACTCTTCGGTACCTACTTGCAACTGTCCTTTCCAAATAGGGTAGGACGCAACGGCCTTGGCGGCATAAAGACGACTGCTGTTGTCACTTTCGCTATGTATCTCTGCATCGTGTGTCATAGAACTTTTCTCTATTGTAATAGACTCTCTTGAGTCATTTGTACCGAAATAGTCTAGGTTTACATCAACGCCCAACTTTGTGCCGATGGTGCCATTATAATAGAGGTTCACACCAATGTTGTGAGGCCTTTTGTTGCCAAGAACATCTTCAGAGCTGGTTAACAGCTTGTCTGCCAAGATGCCGTCTTCATACACTATATCATCAATCGTGTTGTTTGTCTTGTACGTGAGTGTTGTTCCCCATTCAATCTTGCCACCTGCGAAGTGCTTGTCGTTAATCTGCCAGTTCAAGCCTGCATTGCCATACAGACTTTGACCCTTATAGATGCCCACGAGGTCGCTGTTGTCCTCTATTACATGCTTTGCGTATGTAACCTTTTCCAGTTCACTGTCTTGACGCGAAGTGTTTCTGTTATAGTTTATACCAGCAAACAGGTCAACACCACCAGTTCGGTAGTTCATGTTGAAGGCAGCAGAGGGGTCATTGCCCTCGCTCCATTGCAGCGACTGGGCATCTGTTGCGTTGAGGTTGAAGCCAAAGCCCTCGCCTTGTCTCTTGATAGTGCGGATGCGAACCACACTCCTGACGGTAGCATCATATTGAGCACCTGGGTTGCTAATCACCTCCACGCTTTGGATTTCGTTACTCTGCAAGCGATTTAGTTCGGTAGGGTCTGTCACCTTGCGCCCATTGATGTAGATTAATGGCGAGCCTTTGCCCATCACCTCTATACCATCCTGTTTCTTGATGATGCCAGGCGTCTTTGCCAATACATCGTCAGCAGTACCCACATTTTCCAGTACAGAGCCCTTGACATTCGTTTGTAAGCCCTCGCCGGTGAGTTTTGTTTTGGGCAACTGTGCCTTCACCACTACCTCACCCAGCATCATCTCATCTTCTTTCAGCGCAATGACGAGCCCATCAGCGGCAGGGAGATATTGTGTCTCATAGCCTATGCAGGATACTTGAAGCAGTCCGTCGTTCTTGCTGGTCACAATCTTAAACGCACCTTCGTCATTCGTCACAGCACCCTGCACGAACGCAGAGTCGGGCAGTGACAGCAGTACCACATTTACATAAGGGATGGGTGCTCCTTGTGTGTCGGTTACCTTTCCGCCAATGTCGTGTGTCTTGGCAGAAGCAAAAATAGTCATCATCATGGCAGCCATCAGTGCTGCTCCTTTTAAAAATATATTCTTCATTGTTGTAGTAAATAAAAAAGTTGTAGCAAATAGTTTATAGTTTCAATTCTCAGTCTTTAATCTTTAATGGTCAATGTTAATTGTCAATCATCTTTTAATTGCCACTCCTCCAAAGATGTTGCTCGCTACGATGTGCAGGCAGGGTGCCTTAGGTTCGGTCGATTTTGCTCCCTCGTTACCCACGCCGCCAAAGAAACTGCGGCTCTTTACCTCAATATTAATATTGCTTGGCACGAACAGCTCTACGCCACCAAAGCAGGTGCGGATGTCGATTTCCTCATCCTCTTTGATGATAGCATTGCGCAGGTCCAGTCGGATGCCACCGAAGTTGGCTTCCAGACGGGCGCCGTGGAAGGTCTCGCCGCGATAGATGTACTCATCGCCTCCGAAACTTGCCTGGCAAATGATGCGCTTGCCATCCTCGTTAAGAGGGATAGGGCGCTGTAGCCACTGGTCTTTGTCGTTCTTGAAGCCATCGATGATGAGCCAGATGCCCAGATAAAACATTACGAAGAGAGCTACGTACATTTCTAAGGAGTCGGTAGGCTCGTTCTCCAGCCAGCTGATGTGCAGAAGTCCTAACATGACAGCCAATTTAAGCAACAGAGCCATCACCATAATGATACCCACCACAATCTTGAGTTTCTTGACGAAGTAGTTGTTGGGCTGATAGCCCTTGAAACCTTCGACGATGAGGTGAAGGCCAACAAATATCAGTATTACGATGGCTAAGTAATATACGCCAGGGCTTTTAGTGGCATTCTCCAGCCAGCTGATGTGCATAATGCCCCACATGGTAGCCAGTTTGATGAGGCTTGCCAATACCAATACGATACCAATGATACCTCTGAGAGTAGATTTCGTTTTCATAACGCTATTTTTTAACTGTTAGACTTATTTCTTTGTTGAGAAGTTGCAATCGTCTGTCAACTTTCTTCGATGCAAAGTTATCATGAGGAGTGAAAGCATCCAAATTTTAGGGATATATGGGGGATGTATGTGATGAATGGCGTGTTTTTGGGATAAATGACGTGACGAATGGTTTGGTATTACCTTTTTTGTGTGTATCTTTGCTCCCCGAAATGAAGAAAGATGTAGAAGATACTATTAAGGTTCGTGTCACCAGTACTGCTTATGTGGCATTGGCATTGGCTGTTTTCAAACCTTTCGGACTCTCCGCTTGGCAATGGGAGGCTTATGTTCATTTGTTGAATATCTTTGTATTGGGATTGGTTGTGTGCATGTTCACCGATTTAGTGTTGAAATATGTTGTGAAGATGCCTCAGACAAAAGAACTTGGCGTTGATTATATCATTCGCAGGAATCTCATTTTCCAACTTATCAACACTCCTTTGGTAGCCCTGATGATTTGTCTGTATCGCCACTTTCTGTTGAGCGGCAGGGTGGAAAGCAATACATTCTCGTTGACTAATTTCTTGGAGACCTTGCTGATTATCGCCTTCTGCTCCTTTGCCATCGGATTCTATTGGCGTTTCAAGTTCAGAAGCAGATATCTGA
>CACZRQ010000289.1 GCA_902783615.1 uncultured Bacteroidales bacterium
ACAGGGTATCAACAAAATATACCGTACAGACGAAGTAGAAACGCAGGCATTGGAGAATGTAAACCTGCAAGTGAATAAAGGCGAGTTCCTCAGCATCATGGGACCCTCAGGTTGTGGCAAGTCCACCTTATTGAATATCATGGGCTTGTTGGATGCTCCTACCTCTGGTAGTGTATTGATTGACGGAACAACTACAGAGAAGCTGAGCGACAAGGCATTGGCAGCTTTCCGTAATGAGAAGTTGGGCTTTGTGTTCCAGAGCTTCCACCTGATCAACTCGCTCAACGTTATTGACAACGTAAAGATTCCTCTGCTCTATCGCAAGATGTCGGGAGCCAAGCGTGAAGAATTGGCGAAGCAGGTATTGGAGCGTGTGGGACTGGGTCATCGCATGCGCCACATGCCTACCCAGCTCAGTGGTGGTCAGTGTCAGCGAGTTGCCATAGCCCGTGCTATCGTGGGTAATCCTGAAATCATCCTTGCCGATGAGCCAACAGGTAACTTGGATAGCAAGATGGGTGCTGAAATCATGGAACTGCTCCACGAGCTTAACAAGAAGGATGGTCGCACCATTGTGATGGTAACACACAACGAAGCGCAGGCCAAATTGACTGACCGCACCATCCGCTTCTTCGATGGTAGGCAGGTTGAATAACATTGACGATTGACCATTGATGATTGACAATTGACCATTGAGTTATAAACATTAAACTATGAAAAGAATAGTCCATTCCTTATTAACCTTGGTGATGAGCACCCTTGCTGTTCAGGCGCAGGTGGAGACCTCGGTAAGAGAGATTTCTCTCGACGAGGCCATCCGCTTGGCAAGGGTGCAGAGTGTGGATGCAGCGGTGGCACTCAATGAGTTGAAGACGGCTTATTGGGAGTATCGCACCTATCAGGCTGAGCTATTGCCTGAGGTGAACTTCAAGGCTACACTGCCCTCCTACAACAAAAGCTACACCGCATATCAGAACGATGCTGGTGAATATAGCTACCTGCGAGGCGATTATATGCGCATGAGTGGCGAGCTGAGTATTGACCAGAATATCTGGCTGACTGGTGGTACGCTCTCATTGAACACCTCATTGGATTACCTGAAGCAGTTTACAGGCAGTAAGGATCATAGTTTCATGACGGTACCTATTGCCTTGACACTGAACCAACCTATCTTTGGAGTGAATCACATCAAGTGGGATCGCAGAATAGAACCTGTGCGCTATCGCGAGGCGAAAGCGGCTTTCCTCAGTGCTACTGAAGATGTAACCATTGCTACCATTGACCATTTCTTCAATCTGCTCTTGGCTAAGGAAAGAGTGGCGATTGCCCAGCAAAACCTCGACAATGCCAACAAACTCTACGAGGTGGCGAAGGTTAAGCGCGAAATGGGTCAGATTAGTGAGAATGATCTCTTGCAGTTGAGACTCAACGTCCTGGATGCCCAGTCATCTTTGACAGATAACGAGACAACCCTCAAGAGCAATATGTTCAAGCTACGCTCTTTCCTGGCTATAGCAGACAATGTGGATTTGGAACCTGTATTGCCTGAAACAGCTCCCTCGGTGGAGGTTTATTACGATGATGTGTTGCAGAAAGCGCTGCAGAACAACTCGTTTGCCCAGAACATCCAGCGCAGGCAACTGGAAGCTGATTATGAAGTGGCCAAAGCAAGAGGTAACCTGCGTCAGATTTCACTCTATGCCCAGGTAGGTTTGACTGGCACTGACCATACTTTCCGTTCTGCTTACGACGGATTGAAGTCGAATCAGATTGTGGAAGTGGGTTTGAAGATTCCTATCCTCGATTGGGGCAGACGTAAGGGGCAAGTGCGTGTGGCGAAGAGTAACCGTGAGGTGATGGAAAGCAAACTTCGTCAGGAAACACAGGAGTTCAACCAGAACCTGTTTGTGTTGGTGCAGCAGTATAATAACCAGCTGGCACAGTTGCAGATAGCTGATGAAAGCGACCAGATTGCGCAGAAGCGATATGCCACCAATGTAGAGACCTTCATGATAGGAAAAATCTCCACCCTCGACCTCAACGATGCGCAGGTTCGCAAGGATGAGGCTCGCCAGAAGCATGTCAATGAGCTGTTCTTTTATTGGTATTACTACTATCGCCTGCGTAGCCTCACCCTTTGGGACTTCGAGAAAGGCACGAATATTGATACCGACTTTGAAGCGATTATCAAAGGATAAAGGATAATGAAGAATTAAGAATGAAGAATGAAGAATTGTCAATAAAATAATTACCTTTGCAGCATGATACTGATTATTGACGACGATAGTGCAATACGAGCCTCGCTGGGCTTCATGTTGAAACGAGCTGGTTATGAGGTGCAGGCAGTTGCTGGTCCCAAGGAGGCGATGGCGATTGTCCGTAATGAGGAACCTCGCCTGATTCTGATGGATATGAACTTCAGTCTTGCCACCTCTGGCGAAGAAGGACTTACTTTGCTGAAGCAAGTGAAACTGTTTCGCCCTAAAGTGCCTGTAATACTGATGACAGCCTGGGGCAGCATTAATCTTGCCGTTGAGGGTATGAAGGCAGGAGCCTTCGACTTCATCACCAAGCCTTGGAACAACTTAGCTTTGATGCAACGCATCGAAACGGCTCTACAACTGACAGAGAACAATGAGAACACCCAGTCAGGAATAGTCAATAGTCAATCGTCAATCGTCAATCATTTCGACAGAAGCTTCATCATTGGGGAAAGCCGAGCCTTGAAAGATGTGCTGAAGATTGTAGAGCGCATTGCCAACACAAATGCATCTGTGTTGATTACAGGTGAGAGCGGCACTGGCAAGGAGCTGATTGCAGAAGCCATCCATCGCAATAGTCAACGAGCCAACAAGCCTTTTGTGAAAGTGAACTTGGGTGGTATCTCGCAAAGTCTGTTTGAAAGCGAGATGTTTGGCCACAAGAAAGGAGCATTTACCGATGCTGTAGCAGACAGAAAAGGACGCTTCGAGCTGGCAGACAAAGGCACCATTTTCTTGGATGAGATTGGTGAACTCGACCTGAGTTGCCAAGTGAAGCTCTTACGTGTGTTACAGGAACAAACCTTCGAGCCTTTGGGCGATAGCAAACCCAAAAAAGTGGATATCCGTGTGGTGAGTGCCACCAATGCCAACTTGCAGCAAATGGTGCAAGAAAAGACATTCCGAGAGGACTTGTTCTAC
>CACZRQ010000290.1 GCA_902783615.1 uncultured Bacteroidales bacterium
AAGTATGAGGAAGGACTGATGACTTCGCTGGATGTGCAGAACAACGCTGCCACTTGGCTCGAATCGCAAGCCAACCTGCTGCAGAGCCAGCTCACTTACTTCCTCCAGTGCAGACTGGTTGAATATTATAAAGGGGGAGAAATCATAAAGGAATGAGTTAATCATCAATTGTCAATTATCAATTAGAAAAATGGATATACAGTTAGAAAAAAAGAAAGGCATTCAGAAGAAGCACCTGCCCTATATAGCAGGCGGCAGTGTGATTCTGTTGCTGTTGGCATGGATCATCTTCGGAAACCATGCCTCCACCATGCGAGTGGATGGCAAATCAGTCAACATCGCAGATGTAACTTACGGAGAGTTTAACGACTATATCCGTCTGAACGGACGGGTACAACCCATCAGCATTGTGCAAATCAGTCCTGAAGAAGGTGGTATAGTCATGGAGAAGGTGGTAGAGGAAGGAGCACAGGTGAAGAAGGGCGACGTGATTCTGCGTCTCTCTAACTCCAACCTCGACCTCTCCATCCTCAATGCAGAGAGTGAACTGGCAGAAAAACAGAACCTGCTCCGCAATACCCAGGTGGCGATGCAGCAAGACAAACTGACTAACGAAACGGAAAAGGCAACCCTTGACATCGATACCCAGCGCAAGCAGCGTACCTACAAGCAGATGGAACGTCTGTATAATGAGAAGCTGGTGAGCCGCGAGGAGTATATGCAGGCGAAGGAGGATTTCGAGCTGGCGCAGCGTAAGCATAACCTCGTGGCACAGCGTTTGGAGCAGGACAGCATCTATCGCACGGTACAGATGGACCAAATGGAGGACAACCTGCAGAACATGCGTTTGAATGTAAACATGATTCGTGAACGCAAGAACAAGTTGGAGGTAAGGGCTACCATCAGTGGCGAACTGGGCTTATTAGATGCTGAGTTAGGACAGAACATCAGTGCTGGACAAATGGTGGGACAGATCAACGACCTGAGCGATTTCAAGGTGGAGGCACAGGTAGATGAGCATTACATTGATAGGGTAACCAATGGTTTGCCTGCAACTTTCCAGCGCCAAAATGCGTCTTTTGGATTGAAGGTACGCAAGGTGTATCCTGAAGTCCGTGAGGGCAGGTTCCGTACAGACTTTGTGTTTACTGGTGAGCGTCCTGACAATATCCGAAGCGGACAGACCTACTACATTGACCTGCAGTTGGGTGAGCCATCCGAGAGTGTGCTGATACCAAAAGGGACCTTTTTCCAGGTTACTGGCGGCAACTGGATCTTCGTAGTGGATAAGGATGGCAAGAAGGCTTATCGCCGCACCATTCGCATAGGTCGCCAAAACCCTCAGTACTATGAGGTGTTGGAAGGCTTGGAGCAGGGTGAGCGCGTCATCGTTAGTGGCTACGAGGGCTTTAAGGATAATGAAGTGTTGGTGTTAAATTAAGAATAAATATTATGGGAAAGAATAAATTTATCAAGGTAATAGGTATTATTGTGGTTGTGCTGTTGGTGTTATATGCACAAGCTGGACACATTAACCTGCCAGGACACGGAAACAGAGAGCAGAAGAACTTGCAGGAAGCTGTGGTGAACTATGCAGCTTCTCAGCTGACAAATGATGAAACGGTGGAGTTTGGCACCAAGTATAATAGCAATAACTACAAAGAGAATGGTGAGGTTCGCTATTCTGCTACTGTTGAATACTATGTGGTGGCAAAAGATGGCAGCAAGGTAAAGCACACTGCCCAGGTGGTTACCAATGAGGATAAGGACAAGATTATTGACTGGAAAGAAAAATGAAAACAATTATTAGAAACTTTACATCCATTTTCAAGAAGTTTGTTACAGCAAACCTGTTGAACTTGTTTGGACTGAGCTTAGCGTTCGCCTCTTTCTTCGTCATCATGACGCAGGTGAACTACGACCTGGGTTACAACAAAAGCTTTACGGAGCACGAGAACTTGTTCCGTATTCGGGTGAATGGCTTGGCATCTGATATTATGGGAGTTCAGTTGCCTCGCCCTA
>CACZRQ010000291.1 GCA_902783615.1 uncultured Bacteroidales bacterium
CAGGAACGACTTTCTAATTTGGGCATTTTCCGCTATCAGGAAATGCAGTATGTGCCTCGCGACAGCATGCTCATAGGCGATACCCTTGACGTGGTGATGAACATGATGATGGATAAGCCATGGAGCGTGACGGCTGACTTCAACATGAAGCTCAAGAGCAACAACCAGATGGGTCCTGGTGCATCTTTGGGTATCACACGCAACAACATCTTCCGTGCTGGTGAAAGTTTGACTCTGCAACTCTCAGGTGCTTACGAATGGCAAACAGGCAAAAACAGTTCGTCTGACATGAACAGTTATGAGTATGGTCTCTCTGCCAACCTGATGTTCCCTCGAGTGGTCTTCCCCCGCATCGGCAAACGGGAGTATGACTTTCCTGCCACTACTACCTTCTCACTCTATGCCAATCAATTGGTACACCCCAAGTACTATCACATGATGGCCTTTGGTGGGAGTGCCACTTACGAGTTCCAACCCACCAGCAAGTATAAGCATAGCCTCACACCGCTGAAACTGACCTATAATATCACCAGTCATGAAACCGAGGAATTCTGGGAGTTGTTTGCCCAGAATCCGGGTCTGTATGCCAGTTTGGACGACCAGTTCATTCCTCAGATGGAATACTCGCTCACATTCGATGACTCTAAGGTGCGTGGCATCAAGAATACCAAATGGTGGCAGGTGACCTTTGCTTCGGCTGGAAATATTACAGCTGCCCTCTACAAGATTGCGGGCAGAGACTGGAAAGAGCGAGAGAAGAAATTTCTGGGCTCGCCTTTTGCTCAGTTCCTCAAGCTCAACGCCGAGTTTCGCTATCATTATGTCATTAATGATGATATGGTGCTGGCTATGCGAGCCACTGGTGGAGCCATCTGGGCATACGGCAATTCCCGCTATGCCCCTTTCACCGAGTTGTTCTACATAGGTGGTGCCAATAGTGTAAGGGCTTGGCCTGCTCGTCGCATTGGTCCGGGTGCCAACTCTCCCGACAAGGACAACCGTTTCTTCTTTATGCATGTGGGTGATATGCGTTTAGAGGCTAACATGGAGTTCCGCTTCCGCCTGTTTGGCGACCTGCATGGGGCTTTGTTCCTCGATGCTGGCAATGTGTGGAACCTGCGCAATCATGAGAACCAAGAGGCAGAGCAGTTCAGATTTAAGAATTTGTTCCGCCAGCTGGCTTTGGGCACTGGCTTGGGCTTGCGTTACGACCTCGATTTTCTGGTGTTCCGTCTCGATTGGGGTCTTGGCCTACATGCTCCTTACGAAACAGGTAAAAGTGGCTATTTCAATATGCCGAAGTGGAACGATGCCATGGCTCTCCATTTTGCCATTGGATATCCATTCTAAATACAATAACTTAATTAACTAAAATAACTAATGATTATGAAACCAACATTGTTTTTACTCGCTGCAGGTATGGGAAGCCGATATGGCGGCCTGAAGCAGCTCGATGGTCTAGGCCCTCATGGCGAGACCATTATGGATTATTCCATCTACGATGCCATTCATGCAGGTTTCGGTAAATTGGTGTTCGTTATCCGTAAGGACTTCGAAGCCGATTTCCGTGAGAAGATTATTTCTAAGTACGAGGGTCATATACCTTGTGAACTGGTGTTCCAGAGTATTAATGACCTGCCTGAGGGTTTCACTTGCCCTGAAGGTCGTCAGAAGCCTTGGGGAACCAATCATGCTGTCATGATGGGTGCTCCCGTTATTCATGAACCTTTTGCCGTAATCAATTGTGACGATTTCTATGGTCGCGACAGCTTCGAGGTAATGGGTAAGTGGCTCAATGCTTTGCCAGACGGATCTGTAAACACCTATTCAATGGTGGGTTTCCGTGTGGGTAATACCTTGAGTGAGAGTGGCACCGTGAGTCGTGGCATCTGTGAAACCAACGAGCAGCGATTGCTCACCTCTGTGGTGGAACGCACCAAGATCATGCGTCGTGAGGGCGAGGTGCAGTACATTGATGATAATGGCGAGTGGGCAACTACTCCTGAGAACACACCTGTCAGCATGAATTTCTGGGGCTTTACTCCTGATTATTTCAAGTACAGTGAGGATTATTTCAAGACTTTCCTGAGCGATGAGAAGAACATGACCAACCTGAAGAGCGAGTTCTTCATTCCATTGATGGTGGATAAGCTCATCACTGATGGCACTGCAACCTGTGAGGTTTTGGACACTACAAGTAAGTGGTTCGGTGTTACTTACCCTGAGGACCGTCAGAGTGTAGTGGATAAAATCAAGTCGCTGGTAGAAGCTGGCGTTTATCCCGAACATCTGTTCTAAACTTCTCCGTTTAGTAGAAAAGAAATAACCACGTCACCATAGATGGCGTGGTTATTTTTTTTCAATATTATTTTACAAAACTGTTGTTTTAGTGTAAAGAATACTTTATATTTGCAGATGTAAAGATACTTAAACCAAGAACTATGAGCAATCCAAGTGTGCGATTGAAGTTTTGTTGTTGAACATCATGCAGTTATTATAGCCTGAAAAGGGGAGGCGATTTATTCCTTTACTTCGCAGTAAAAGGAGTGAAATTGACTTCACAAACTTAAAGGTTTTTAAACAAACTAGCAAATTTTTTTAGTTTTTTTTTCATTCCGATGCAAAAATATTTTCGATGTCGGATTAGAACATAAAGAATAGAAGATGGGAAAACAACGAAATTCAATCAGTGTAATCGTGGAAGAAATGTGCCTGCGGCACGAGCAAAACGAGAAGTGGGGCACAGCTGCACTGTATCGTTCAGTGCTGCATGCCATTTGTGATTTTTGCCAGCAAGAGGTGGTGCCATTCGAGATGATCACTCCCAGCTGGCTGAAAGGATTCGAGGGTTACCTCAGGGCAAGGGGGCTAACCTGGAATTCCGTATCCACCTATATGCGCATTCTGCGCGCAGTTTATCACGAGGCAGTGATGGCAGAAATTGCCCCTTTCAAGCCCTATATATTTAATAAGGTGTACACGGGTGTGGAAGCGAATCGTGAGAATGCCCTTGATGCCCACACCATGAAGATGCTCATCAAGCTGAGTATGGACAGGAAGAGCCCACTACGGCCTGCCTTGCAACATAGCTTGCAGTATTTCGTACTGATGTTCATGCTTAGAGGATTGCCATTTGTAGATATGTCGTTCTTGAAGAAGAGTGAATGCAAGGGCAACATCATTTCATATCGACGCAAGAAAACGGGCAGGCATCTGGTGGTGAAACTGGATGGTGCAGCTCAACTATTACTCAAGGCTATTGCCAACAAAGATGCCAAGTCGCCCTATCTTTTTCCCATCATCCATCATGCCGACGGTTCGCAGGAAGCCTACAAAGAATACCAGGCTTCGCTGAAGTTACTGAACAAGCATCTGCTGGCTATTGGGAAGTATCTTAAAATCAATCAGAAACTTTCTTCTTATACGGCTCGCCACACCTGGGCCACGATGGCTTTTATCTGCAATGTGAATCCAGCCATCATTTCTCAAAGTATGGGACATTCGTCCATCAAGGTTACCGAAACCTATCTCAAGCCTTTCCAACAGGAAATTATCAATGAAGCAAATCGCACAGTGCTGGAATATGTAATGGGGTGATTTGTTCCTTTTACTGCGAAGTAAAGGAAAAAATTGATATAATGCGTTGATTGCTAATTGTTTTTAGCAAAATAAAATACTTTTTCACTTCTGTTTAGGCAGGGGTAAAAGAGTGTTGTAAGCGTGTGAATTGAATTAAAATTTACAAAATAATGTGGAAAGGGTATAAGCCACATGTGAATGCAGCTTTATCCGGTAATTACATTTAAAAAAAGAAAAAAATTTAAGTTAATGTTTCTGTGGGCAACCACATGTGAATGCAGTTGCCCTTTATTTGGAAGAAAGTTTTTTTAATATATTAACCTTTAAAAGTTTTTATTATGAATGACATTAAATTTTGGAAAAGGACCTTCCTCTGTGGAGCTTCCCTGCTCCTG
>CACZRQ010000292.1 GCA_902783615.1 uncultured Bacteroidales bacterium
TTCAAGATGAAGTGTAAACAGTTTGTGAAGGTGTATTCAAAAGCGGCTGCCATCATGGATTACGAAGTGCTTGACTGGGAAAAGCTGTTCTGGTATCTGCGCTATCTCATACCACAACTGATAGTGCCAGGAAAGAATGCTGATGATATCAAAGATCTGCTGGATTCTGTGGATCTGAATACCTATGGACTCAGACGTACTGCGCTGAATGAAACCATCGGGCTGGATCCGGGAGAAGCGACAATCGATCCCAATAAACCTGTCATGGTAGGTCCAGGAAAAGATGATGAACCCAAGGACAGGCTCGAGATTATCATCAAGGAATTCAACGAACGATGGTTCAGGGGATGGCAAGCCACTCCCGACGATCAACGTGCCAAACTGATGAATATGGCAAAGGCTGTGGCGGAGAATGAAGACTACAAGACGATGGTGGTGGGCAATCCCGATCAGCAAGCAGTAATCGAAATCTATGCCAAGATCATTGACAGCATAGTCAGGCAGAAACGAAAGGGTGATATGTCGCTCTATAAGGAATATCAGCAAAATGAAGGATTTAAGTCTGATTTACAAAATGTGCTGATAAGAATGGTGGAGAATATGGAGTATATAAAATAAAGATGTGAAAACATTTGGTGTTGCGAATTAATTTGACTATCTTTGCAAACTGAAAATAGATTTTTTGAGATATAGAGCATAGACAGCTTTCTCGTAACTTAAGAGCCGCTAACTCAAATTAAGTTTACCATACGAGTTGAGAAGTCTGCCAGCTCACACCTTGAAGGTGTGGGCATTGGCGGTTTCAGTGGGTATGGTGAACTTAGCGGCTCTAAAGTAACGCTGGAATTCAATGATGTCCCCCTTCATTTTTTGAGAAATCAAATGGCCTTATGGCAGAACTTTAGTAATATGATACAAAAATATGGCAACTAAAACTACAGAAAACCTAATAAATGAAGATGATGAAATTGAATCCTATTCAAAGGAGCTGTTAGACAACAGGCTCCTGACAATCTTTAATTCCATCAGAAACAACCCCTGTCAAATAGGTCTTTCTCCACATCAAATGCTAAGAGAGGCATACTGGATGTGCCAACGTGTTGAGAAAGAAACAATAGACGATAAAGACTTTCATGATTTTTATATCACAGCCAAGGAAAGGCTTGGCACCTATCAGGCTGCGACTATCTGTATGGGAATGCTCTATGCGATACTGACCTGCAAAGACAATAAGGCATTTCATATACAAGCTCTATTGCATAAAATATATGAGAGATACAGGTTACGTCCTTGGATGAAGGATGTACAGAATTGCGTTGCGCTAATTAAAGATGAAAACAGAGATTCTTCGAATGTAAAGATAACCGTTCAAATAAACGATAGAAATATGGATGAGAATAAGAAAGCAGAATTGTTGCAAGGAATGTTTCAAGGTGCTACTTTTACCAATTCAGTGGTTGTTGGTGTAGCGGAGAAAGGTTCGAACATTTGCTATCATGGAAACCGTCAGGCAGAAAAGCCTAAGGCAACGAAAGAGCAGATAGCCCGTGCCTTGGTGGCCCTCAATGGTAAAGAAAATGTGATAGACAGTCAGAGAGCTTGGTTGGGGGCTTGTCTCCTGTTGGGATGGAAATATGGATTCTCCCGTAACCTGAATGACTGTTGCAAGCAGATAGACCAGATGCCCATCGACATGGAACAATTGGAATTCCAATGTAAATATGAGAGTATCCGGATGTATGGCAGCTGGAAATTCGTCAAGGAGAACTATGAGAACTGGCCTACGCTGGTACCAAGGGATGATGAAAGAACGGTGTTTGAGAAGTGCCTTTCGGTGGCTCAGGCTTTGGATGAAGAAATAGTAAAACAGGTGGAAATAGATGCTGAAACCGAATAAGGCTTCACAAATAGATATCAATATAATCACAAATCGTTCACAAATCGCTCCAAGTATTTGGGGCGATTTTTTTATGCCTAAATTTGTACTCGAAAAGCTTTTCAAAGTTAACATTAACAACAATTTAAAAACAACAAAATGAAAAAGAATAAGCATAAAAAGATGAATGTAGTGAATGAACCTCTGACGGTGGATCAAGAACTTACGCCGGAGGAGTTCTTCGAGGTGATGGTGAGGGGGACGGCTGTGAGCTGCAAGTTGACAAAGGTCCTGACTTCAGCAGGATCTGACCCCATCGGGGTGTGCGCAGCTTTCTACGGTCTGGCGAAAGCTTCTGTCCTGCTTGAACAGCTTGCTTTGCGCTACGGATACGAGATGAAGCCGTTCTATCAGGATGCGAGGGGCTTCTGGGAGGCTTATTGCAAGACAGAAGAGTTTGAGGATAGCCTTAAGAGAATTGGTTTTAATAAGAAATAAGGTAAGGATATGGAAAAGCAAGTAATGATTTTGCAGGATTTCGGATACTCGGAACATGAGTATAACGGGGAGACGATTGCCAAGCGCGGGTTCCTGCTGGATGACGGTATCGACTTCTTCTATGCAGAGATGCCCAGCAACCTGGCCCGACGTGAGAAGGAGACGACCTTCGACCCGAAACGCCAGCACACCGTGCAGGGTGCCTGGACGGCTCAGAAGCGTCAGGCACAGGACGGCAGAGACTATTACATCAACAACTTTTATATCTCAAAACTGAAATAGGACTATGAGCGAGAAGATTTTTGAAAAGGACGTGACCTATCGCGCCAAAGTGAGAGTGAAGGCCGGTACGAGCGAGATCGTCGTCAGACCGGAAGAGAAGGGCAAGCCCGCCAAGAAGGACGTGGTGGAACACGGTGACAGCCAGATGTACACCACGACGGGAAAGCGGAATCCCAAGCGCGTGATCCAGCTGATGGCTCCGGAGAAGAGCGGCGACCTGATCGGGGACATGAAGAA
>CACZRQ010000293.1 GCA_902783615.1 uncultured Bacteroidales bacterium
CAGCGTATGCAGCTTCAGGAAGATGCCGTAGTCATCCATGGACTCTTCATACTCCTGGCGCCGATTCTGCTGGTAGCCAATGATGGCTTTCAGATTGCCATTCTTGAGATTCAGCGAGTTGTCCCACACGGCTTTATAGTGCTTCACCTGCTGGAAGGGAAGAGACTTACTGTATTGATGTCCTGTCCAACCATCGGCATGTTCCAGTTCGCCAGTCACTGCATCGCGCTCACCCTCAATGATGCTGGGTGTCAAGTGATAGGCTACCCATGTAAGACGAGAGTGACCCCACGACTTGTTGATGCCCAGCATCAAGCGTCCAGAGCGTTCACGAAACTGTGACCCAGGCACATATCCATCATACTTGTTCTTATAGGCATGAGCCATTTTGTCGCTAAAGTGAACATCCCACACAAAGCCCTGTTGGTTGCCACCCAGCGAAAGGTTGTATGCAAACAGTCCATTGTTGGTCTGGTACTCCGAACTCACTTTGGCCTGCAGTTCTCCCTCTGCCAATGTAGGCTGAGGATGAAAGATGACAACACCAGCCATTGCATCGGAGCCATACATCAGTGAGGCAGGCCCTTTCAGGATTTCAACCGAGTTGACGCTGCTGCCATCCACCTCCACACCATGCTCGTCGCCCCACTGCTGCCCTTCCTGGCGCACACCCTCGCTCATCACCACCACACGGTTGTAACCCAGTCCGCGGATAATGGGTTTCGAGATACTGCCTCCAGTGGATAGCTGACTCACGCCTGGCTGATGGGCAATGGCATCGATGATGTTAGTAGAGGTAGTTGACCGCAACTCTTGGGGTGAAATAATACTGATAGGTGCGGTAGAGTGTTTCAGCTTCGTGTCGCCAGCCACACCCGTCACCGTCAATTCATTCAGTTGCAGATGACGATAGAATACGTCTGTCGAGTCCAGCACTTGTTGCTGTGTCTTTATGTTGTCTTGTGCTGCCATTGCTGTGCAAACACACAGCAAAGCCACTATGATATATGCTCTTTTCATCTCAAATTCTTCTTTCGGCTGGCAAATATAGCAAATATTATCCATTTGATTAATCATTCTGGATAGTTTTTTACATCAAAGCACATTCCACCGTCATTTTCCCTTCTGCATCGTAGCAAAGGCAGGCTTAGTGTCCATTCACCAACGAAAATGGAGATTTGGCGTAAATAACACTTGCACTCACGCCACTTTTATTTAATTTTGCATCATCAAAACAGAATGACGCAGAAACATGAAAAAGATTCTATCATCCCTGACAATGACAGTGGCCTTGATGCTGATGGCATTAGGTCCAGTGAAAATGTATGCACAAGACATGGTGACAGCCGTTGGTAACGACGGATTGGAAAAGACCGTAAGCTATGACGTGTCTAAGTTCACCGACATACGCGACAAGAAACTGGAAGATGTATTGAAAAAGATGCCAGGCATCAACACGATGGATTGGGGAGGTTATATGTATAACGGTATGTTCATTGAAAAGATCTATGTAAATGGCCTCGACATTCTGGAGGGCAACTACGACCCAGTATATAACATGAAACCTGAAGATGTGGAGAGACTTGAAATCACCGAGAACCACGTGAGCACGAAAGTGATGAAAGGCATGCAGTATAGCAGCAGTGCTGCCATCAATGTGGTACTGAAGGATCATGCAAGCAGCAAGTGGAGCGGATCAATCAAAGGTGGATTAGGAGCATCTCCTCTCTTGGTGAACGCCGACGTAAATGCCATCAACATTGGCAGCAAGCTGCAAAGCACTATTCTCTTCAAGGCTGATAATACAGGGTTGGATTTCAGTAATCTACTCAATGGCTTTGGCGGCTATGGCGATTGGGGTATGATGGGTGGTTGGGGAAACAGTAATGGGAGTGGAAGCAACATCGATTTCACTATCCGTCAGTTCCTCAACGTGGCACCTTCATTGGCACCGCTGAGCAGTGAGCGTGTACGCTTCAACCGCAGTGGCGTCTTGAACATAGGAAGTACATTGAAGTTGAACAATGACTATCAAGTCAACTTCCAGTTGACATATCACAACGACCGTCTGACAGCTGAGAGCGAGGATGAGACAACCTACTACCTGCAAGGTGGCAACCAGGTGGTGGATGTGGTGGGCGAGAATGCCAAGAGTCACCAGAACGACATCCAGGCAGACATCACCTTACTGGCCAACACCGATACCAAATACCTACGTAATCAGCTGAGTTTTGCCTCCCGTTGGAATGATGTGGACAAGAACATTACAGGTATTTTCCCAAATGACCAACGTGTGCACACCACCCCACTGCTGTTGACAAACGATTTCCTGATGAAACGTCATTTTGGTAGGAGCATCCTGAGTATCAATGCTAACGCAGGACTCTATCTGCGCCCCCAGGATTTGGATGTAACGAAGACAGAAGATGCATTCAGCCAGAAAATCAAGGCCAGCTCCCTATATGCCGATTTAGGATTGACTCTTGATACCAAGCTGAGTCAACAGCTGACTTTCTCACTTAACGGAGGAGTAGCTGGAAATATCCGCAAACTGGATGTGAACTTTTTAGGATTGCAAGATATGAATGTACCAGACATCAACTCAAAGCTCAACATCTTGAACGCTTACGCAGGTCTCACCTTCACCTATATCAACGACCGCTTGCAAGCTACACTGGGCTTACCCTTGAAATATGGAAATTATGATTTGACTGACAAAAACACAGGATTGGATGAAACAAAGTCAAAGGTCTATTTCTCTCCATCGCTTTCCGCCAAATATCAGGCTTCACAAAACCTGTCTTTGTCATTGGATGCCTCATTGAGAAACAACGAAGTGAACCGTATGGAGCTCTATCCAAATTTGATTTTCAATGACTTCCGTACGGCATCAAGAGGACTGCCAGACATTAAGAGCGACCATAGCGTTTCCTTCGAGCTGGGTGCACAATACAGTCATCCCAAGAGTTCTGTCTTCATCAATGGAACTGTCAGCTATTGGGGTAACACCCAATATCTCATACCCATCATGGACTTCACAGAGCAGTTCATCATCAGTGGCTATCGTCTTGGAAAGACCAGAAGTAACTGGTGGGAAGGTGGAGTGGAAATCAGTAAGGGTATTGAAAGTTTGAAGGGAAAGATTGGCATCTCCCTGCGGGGTAGTATTTCCGATGCTACGATTGATAGAAATGAAGTTGAGATACCCTACACCAGCACCAGTATTTCTGTTGGACCCTATATCAACGGGCGACTCACTTCCTGGTGGAACGTCAACTACAAATTGAACTTCAATGCCAACCGCATGAAGATGGATGATGAAGACACCTCTTCAAAGTCGAAGAGCTACACGCAGACATTAGAGATGATCTTCGACCCTTGGAAGAAACTTAATTTCAGCATCCTGGCGGAACATTATTACACTGAGTTCATGGATGATGTTTCCAAACACCTGATTCTCTGGGATGCTAAGGCCGAATATAATCTGAGCGACAAGATGCAATTGATCCTCAGCGCAAAGAACATCCTGAACCAGAAAACCTATAATTACACTTTGGCCGACAGCGAACGCTTCACCAAGAGCTACACTGCCTATAAGATCAGGCCTATGATTATTATGCTGAGTTTATACTATAAATTCTAATAAAAATAGTATCTTTGCATCGTTATGAAATGGAACCGTAAAGAAATATTGATAGCTTTCATCCATGTGGCAGTAATGGTACTGGTTATTACGCTACCTGCCTTAGGTACAAGGTTGAGCAATGCAGACTTCCATGAAGTGAAGGAAGTATTGTATGATGGTATTGAGCAGTTTCTCCCGATTTTTGCTGTATATTTGCTGAATTACTACTGGCTGATTCCAAGGTATTACGATCACAACAGATCGGTGTTCTTTATCGCGAACTTTCTGTTGATCTTATTTTGCACCGTTGGTTTGGATATCATGAAGTACGGACTGTTTTGGAAAGACGATTATTTCTATGCTCCCCGATTCTATCTTTTCCTTGCCCTCGATGTTGTCATGTATGTCTTTACGGCAGCCTGTGCATTGGCGGTTTCAGCCATTCTGCGCCTGCAAGACATGGAAATCAAATACAAAGACATGCAGCAGAAGAA
>CACZRQ010000294.1 GCA_902783615.1 uncultured Bacteroidales bacterium
GTTGGCATAGTAGTTCAGGAACAGCTTAGAGATGGCATAATCCTCTGGCTGCCAATCGTAGAACTCGTTGGTAGCAAGGGTGCCCATCGCATACTCGATGTCGGCTGAGTGAACGGCTCCAGTTGGGAACTTTGGACGTTCAGCCTCTGCCTTCTTCTCCTCTTCGGTCTTCTCGCGAACACCACCAGCCAGAGCAGCTACCTTGTTGCCCATCTTGGCAGATACCTGTGGACGAGCATGCATGTACTTATAACGGAAAACAGGCTGCTTAGAGGTCTTTGCATGATAGTCGGCCCACTTCCAGGTTGGGAAACCAGTGAACAGGTCGCCTGCCAGGTTGAGGCTCTTGATGCTGAACAGGTCAGCATCTGTCAGCAAACCGTAAGCCTGGAAAATCTCATCGGTCATGTCACCGAAGGTAGCCGTCATCGCCTTCTTGTAGTTAGCCAAAGTAGGCTCCTGGTTGCGCAGTACAGAAGCAGGAGTACCTTCCTGTGAGTTCCAACCCACCAGCAGAGGCACCTGAGCCTGCTCGCCCTTCTTGAACACATCGTCGGCACTCTCCTTCATGAAGTAGCCGTCGAGCACCACGTTCGCCATGCCTCTTGGAGGAATGAGCTTCTGCAGAGAATCAGCTGACAAGGCACGAGCCTCAGCCAAAGAATTCAGACCCTTGCTCTCCAACAGAGCTTTGCCAGAAGCATCTGCATCAGCTTGAGCCACTGCACCGTAAGGCAGCACCTCGGCACCACTTGAACCCATCACACCTGCCAAGTTGCCCTTTGACAGTGGAGAGCACATCAGCAATGAAGTGGAGAATGAACCAGCACTCTCACCCACGATGTTGATGCGGTTGGGATCGCCACCGAAAGCAGCGATGTTGTCCTTTACCCACTGGATGGCAGCCACCTGATCCAGGAAGCCATAGTTGCCGCTACCCTTGTAAGATGACTCGGCGGTCAGCTCAGGATGAGCGAAGAAGCCGAACACACCCTCGCGGTAGTTGGCAGTCACACCAATCACACCTAACTGAGCGATGGCAGTTCCATCGTAGCGAGGCTCGCTACCGCTACCAGCCATCAGACCACCACCGTTGAAGTAAATCAGAATAGGCAGAGCTTCATCGGTGTAATTAGCTGGTGTCCAGATGTTCAGATAGAGGCAATCCTCACTGCGGCTGGCACCGCGGAAATTCATGTCGCCAAATACGTTAGGCTGCATAGGGTCGTTGCCGAACGCCTTAGCCTCGCGCACACCTTCCCAAGCCACCACTGGCTGAGGAGCTTTCCAACGCAGATCGCCCACAGGAGCTGCTGCAAAAGGAACACCCAGGAACTTCTTGATGCCGTCCTCGGCAACACCTTCCACCACACCTGCCTGTGTCTTCACCTGCAAGGTAACCTCAGTCTTTGGCTGGGTGCAGGCAGAAACCATGATGGCAACCAATGCTGCCATCAGTACGCTTACTTTTGTAAAATGTCTGTTACTCATAAATGTATAAATTTAACGAATCTCGATTATCATCATTTTCATTTGCTCGGCAAAAGTACACATAATATCTGAAATTCGACACCTTTTTATATGAAAAACTATCATCCCATTGCTTTTATTTTCCCAAATTCTTGCTACCTTTGCCCAATAATATGCAATTTTGATGCCAATGAGTTCTGCACATCTGATACTTTTTGCCGCCAACCTGGTGTTGATAACTACCCATGTCTATGGATGGCTGCTCAAGTGGTTCTACAAGCCTTTGGCTTATAGCGACCGCTTCCAAGAGCTGTTTCCTGCCCAGCGGGCGATGGGTGTCATCTACCTGCTGCAGCTGTTCGAACTGCCTTATCTGCTGCAAATTGCCGATGCCGATGCCTTGCTCTACGTCAATGCCTTTGTGCTGATGTGCTTCTCGTGCCAGACCTTGGTGATGTGGGAGGGCTACTTCTTCCCTCATGCCTCTCATTCCTTTAAGGAATATGTCTGGATGCTGCTGCCAGCCATCTTGGTGGTGTTGCCCCTGTTGGTGCAGGCGGTGTGTCATTTCGATGTGTCCTCAGTGTTTGGAGGGCATTACTTACTGGTGGTGTTTGCCGTTGTCACCCTGGCGTTTGCCTTCTATTTCTACCATTCGGTGCGGATGGCAATGAAGATTCGCGGGGTGATGCGCGAAGCCAACGAAAACCGCTTTGCTGACGATGCGGACTTCCCCGTGGACTTTGCCCGCATCATCCTGTGGGTGCACATCTTTGTGCTGGTCATACTGCTGGTGAATTTCTATGCCAACAATCCTTGGGCGAAGTTTGTGCGCGACATCATCTTCATCATTGCCAACGTATGGTTCTGCTTGGCCACCCTGAACCCTTGGCGCAAGGGCTTGACCCCTGCGGAA
>CACZRQ010000295.1 GCA_902783615.1 uncultured Bacteroidales bacterium
GCCATCGAATGCAGAGCGGATGGTGTCACCCACGTTTACCTTAATATCTAAGCCGTAATGTGCACGGCGGCGACGCGGACGATAGCCAAAAACATCATTAATCTTGGTGCTGGGGGTAGGCATGCAGAAACCTGTCAAATCGAATGTATAGGTTTCGGGAAGTACGGCTTTACCATAGGAATTTACAAACTCATTGTCCCATGTCTGGTAGATTTCTATGCTTGGAAACTCGGCTTGCTCAGCACGGATGGCTTTTTGCAACGCTAATGAATCCACGCTCTTCAGCTTGACATCTACAGGTGCCTGACGTGCAATCAGGTCTTGTGCCGACATGCTGCTACAGAACATGCAAGAGGCTGCAAATATGATTGTCTTGACAAAGTTTATCTTCATAAATAATCCTTAATTAGGGTCGTTCTCACGACACTATAATTCCACTAATCGCACAAAGGTAAGACATTTTCATTTTACAGCCAAAAGTTTTTATGCTAAATACGCTTAAATATGTTGAATAACATGTTTAGCTGATGGCCGACCAATTGATGTGTGTCTTGCGTAAAGCCTTGAGCTGTCGCCACAAAAGCTCATATTTAGGCAATTGGCAGGTGGGGTCTTCTTCTACGATGCGTTCTGCCACATCGCGTGCCAGTTGCAGTATCTGACCGTCTTTAGCCAGATTGGCTATCTTCAGGTCGAAGGCCATGCCGCTTTGCTGTGTGCCTTCTAAGTCGCCAGGTCCGCGCAGCTTCAAGTCGGCTTCGGCAATCTCAAAACCATCGTTGGTGCGTACCATGATTTCTATGCGCTTTCGGGTTTCTTCTGCCAACTTGAAACCTGTTACCAAGATGCAATACGACTGGTCAGCGCCTCTCCCAACACGCCCTCTCAGCTGATGGAGCTGCGACAATCCGAATCGTTCGGCATTCTGGATCACCATGACTGAGGCGTTTGGCACATTCACGCCTACCTCTATCACTGTGGTGGCCACCATGATCTGTGCCTCACCTCGTACAAAACGCTGCATTTGTTCGTCTTTGATGGATGGTTTCATTTGTCCATGTACCTGGCAAACCGTCAAATCTGGAAAGTCGTCGCACACTTGCGAAAAGCCTTCCACCAGATTTTTCAGGTCTATCTTCTCACTCTCCTTGATAAGCGGATAGACGATGTAAATCTGCCTGCCTTCATTTACTTGCTTGCGAATGAAGGCATTGAGCTGCTGGCGGCGGTTGTCGAACTGATGCAGGGTGGCGATGGGCTTGCGTCCTGGAGGCAGCTCGTCAATCACCGAAACATCGAGGTCGCCATAAAGCGTCATCGCCAACGTGCGTGGAATGGGGGTGGCTGTCATCACCAGTACGTGAGGCGGTTGCATGCTCTTGCCCCAGAGTCTTGCTCGCTGTGCCACACCGAAACGGTGCTGCTCGTCAATGACGGCTAATCCTAAGCGAGAAAAACTTACACCATCTTCTATTAAGGCATGGGTACCTATTAGAATATGGATATCTCCGTTGGCCAGACGCTGCAGGATGCTCTCGCGTTTCTTGCCTTTAATGGAGCCTGTGAGCAGCTCAACCTGCACACCCAAACCATCTAATTGTCGAGTCAGGGTTTCATAGTGCTGGTTTGCAAGAATCTCCGTTGGAGCCATTAGGCAGGCTTGGTATCCGTTGTCGATGGCAAGCAGCATGGTCATCAGCGCCACCATGGTCTTGCCACTACCCACATCGCCTTGCAGTAAGCGGTTCATTTGCTTGCCACTACCTAAATCGGATCGTATCTCGCGAATCACCCGTTTCTGTGCCTCAGTCAGGGCAAATGGCAGGTAGTCGCGATAGAATGTGTTGAAATAGGCACCCACATGGGAGAACACATAGCCTCGGAATTTTCGTCGTCGATCGCTGGCATAGCGCAGGATATTCAGCTGCACATAAAACAGTTCCTCAAACTTCAAGCGTAGCTTGGCCTGTCGCAGAGCCTCGTTGTTTGTGGGAAAATGAATGTTGCGCAGGGCATCGTTCAGCGACATCAGGTGGTGTTGGGAAATGATCTCAGGTGTAAGGGTTTCTGGCAGTGGGTCTTTCAATAGCGGCATCACGTTTTGCATCATCTTCTCGATGGCATGCGAGTTGAGGATGCTGCGTTTCATCTTCTCCGTTGTGTTGTAGTAGGGTTGCATGCCCAAGTTGCTCAGCTGCACCTCAGAGGCAGGATCCAAGTCAGGGTGGGCAATGTTCACACGTCCGTTGAATACACTGGGCTTGCCAAAAACAATGTAGTCCTGATGTAATTTGTAGCGGGTGGTTGCATATTTGATGCCTTGAAACCAGATGAGGTCGATGAAGCCAGTGCCATCGGTGAGGTGGGCAATCAGTCGCTTTCCTCGTCCTTCGCCTGCAGTCTCGAACGATACAATCTGGCCTTTCACTTGGATGTAGGGCATGTCGCCTGTCACCTCGTTGATGGCAAATATCTGACTGCGATCCACATATTTATAAGGAAAGTAATACAGCAGGTCGCGCACAGAATGGATGTCCAGCTCCTTGGCCAACAGGGTAGCCCTTTGGGGGCCTACACCACTGATGTATTTCACGTCTAACTGCTCGATCATCTCACCAACTGCTCTGCAATTTTGAGGTCAAACGGAGTGGTAAGCTTGATGTTTTCGCGATTGCCCTCGGCAAGCCAGACGTCATATCCAAAAGCCTCTACCACCGAGGCATCATCGGTAAACGCCTCTGTGTATGGCTGTTCGTAGGAGCGTTTCAGCAGTGAGACGTTGAAAACTTGTGGGGTCTGCACCAAGCGATATTCACTGCGGGGAACGGTTATTGACGATTGACAATTGACCATTGACGATTGACGATTAAAGATTGACGATTGGGCTTCGCTCAATTTTCGCAGCGTTTCTACCACAGGCACCACGGGTATCACGGCACCTTTCTCCTCTGCCAGTTCATAGCAGCGTTGCAGCACTTCCTGCGACACGAAAGGGCGAACGCCGTCGTGCACTCCCACCACGGCTTCGGCCTCATTGGGGATCAAGGTCAAGCCGTTCTTGACGGAGTGGAAGCGCGTTTCGCCACCTGTTGCCACCTGATGGGGGATGCTGCATCCGTGCTTCAAGCATACTTCCTGCCAAGTGTCCTGCTGGTCGGCAGGCAGCACCACAATCAGCTTCATCTCAGGATCGAAGCGATTGAATGTCTGCAGCGTATGCATCAGCACGGGCTTTCCGTCGCCTATCGGCAGGAACTGCTTGGGTATCTCGCCACCCATCCGCAGTCCCTTGCCTCCTGCCACTATGATGGCATATCGTTTCATGCCTCTACCATCATGGCTGCTTTCAGCTCTGCCACCTTGTCTGCGCCAAACAGCAGGTCAACTACGGCAAAAGCAAACTTCTGAGATACACCAGGACCCTTGCCTGTGATGATGAGGCCATCGCGCTCAACAGAGGCACCTGTGTAGGTGGCACCTGCCAAGAAGCCCTCGAAGCCTGGATAGCAGGTGGCCTTCTTGCCTTGCAGGATGCCCAACTTGCCCAACACCATCGGAGCGGCACAGATGGCAGCCACGGGTTTGCCTGCCTCTACCTGTCGCTTCAGTGCCTTGCCCAAGAACTCACATTCACTAAGTGTCTGTGCGCCAGGCATGCCACCAGGAAGCAGCAGCAGGTCAGCGTCCATCAGGTCGCAACTCTCTATGTTCTTGTCACACAGCACGGGCACTTCATGGGCACCCGTCACTATCTCGTTGGGGGTTACTGATACCATCACCACATCGGCTCCAGCGCGTTTCAGCACATCTACCTGTGTCAGCGCCTCGATTTCCTCGAAGCCGTCAGCAAAAAATACATAAACTTTCTTCATATAATTCTTCATTTGTTTTAGTCTAACAACTTACAAATATACAAATAACCCACCAATGTCAATCTTTTGCTTGAATCTTTTTTCTACTTTTAACAATTATAAGGTTATTTCTATCGTTTCGCCAGTGATGCCTTTAGGCTTTGCTCTATCTTTCTTCCGTTCTTCCGCTAAATCTAAATAATCCATGTTATATATGCGTTATCATAGCGGAAGAAGTAGCGGAAGAAGCGGAAGAAAAATGGCGATTTTAGGTTAAAACCACCTTATATTCGTTCGAAGAATGCAACTTTCTGAACGGAATATTGGGCGTGTTCCGCAGGTAGATTCCCATTTGGCGGAGCGACATCTTCAGCTGACCCTTGTACTTCTTGTTAAGATGAGCCAGAATCTCAGTTGGAGAAAGCCACACGCCTTCGCTATCATCCATCGGAGCCCTGAAATACTCATTGAACAGCACCTCCTGCTCATCCATCTGCATGAAATTGCGGTTCGATGCCATGATTTCTTTCACCTCCTCTTCTGTAAACCAATACGGCAGCTTCTGGTTCAACTCTGCAACAGCCTGGGCATAGAGCTGGGTGTAGTCGATGGGTGTCACCGTATCTATCGGAGCCGTCAGTTCCACACAGAGGAACCTGCGACTGCCAGTAGGGTTTGTCAGCAAGTCACTTACGTTGCTGGTGCCGATAAACGAGGCATACCTGCGTTTCTCATTCACAGAATCGGTGAAGAGCTTTCGCTGCTTACTGTCTGTTCGCTGAAGCAGATTCTTCAGATAACCATTCTGTGAATGCTTCGTCAGCTGGTCGAACTCATCGATGTTCACCAATAGGTAATGACTGATGGTCAAGTCTATATCCCTGCGATTGCCAAAGTCGAGC
>CACZRQ010000296.1 GCA_902783615.1 uncultured Bacteroidales bacterium
ACCGGTAAGGCAAGCATAACCTGAAAAAGCAGGATCAGACAATATAGCAGTCTCGGTTTCATTTTAGGCTTATATCTTGGTGGGTACAAAATTACAAAATATATTTGTAATCACCAAGAAAAATCCCATATTCTTTTTAACAAAAAGCAACAAACCCCATGTCTCTAACCGAAAGACATGGGGTTTATCACAAGGAAACTGGTTCAAAGACTTATGCTTTTTGCATCTCCCTAAGTAGTTCTTTCTGACGCTCCGTGAGGTTCGTGGGCAATTTCACCTGATAGGTGATAATCAGATCGCCAAAAGTGCCATCACCTCGATCATAGCCCTTTCCACGCAGTCTAACCTTTGTACCAGGCTGTGTTTCCGGCTTTATCTTCATCTTAACTTTCGAGCCATTTGACAAGGTTATCATCACCTCGCCACCCAACATGGCCGTATAAAGATCAATGGATACGGTGGCATTCATCTCACCTGTATTCGTACGCGTCTGGTGTCCGAAACCAGAACCTCCAGAAGTGAATCCCTGGAATCCGCCGAAGCCCCCACCCTGCTGACCTTTGCGACCGAAGAGATCCTCGAAAAATGAACTGAAGCCACCACCAGTAAAGCTACTGAAGTCAAAACCGCCAAACGGGTTACCGCCACCAGCGCCTCCGAAACCTGCACCACCAAAGGCATCAGCCTGTTTCCACTGTTCACCATACTGGTCGTACTTCTTTCGTTTCTCCGGATCACCAATCACGTCATAAGCCTCCTGAAGGGCCTGGAACTTCGCCTGAGCCTTGGGATCGTCAGGATGAAGATCGGGATGGAATTGCTTAGCCCGCTTTAGATATGCCTTCTTGACATCCTTCTGCGGAATCGACTTATCAACACCTAAAATCTTGTAATAATCAATAAATGCCATATAATTTTTCCTCCTATTCGTTTAATGGGTCTTTTTTCCAAATAAGCAGCAAAAAGTGTGCCTGAATTATTTGGCAGAACAAATATTTTTTGTAATTTTGCAGAAAAATGGAGCAACGATGAAAAAAATCATTTCAACCGCGATAGCCATGCTATGCACTATCATCCCTGCCACGGGACAACAGACCAAGACCGTAAAGCTGAAAGTTATCGAGACCAGCGATGTTCACGGACACTTCTTTCCATGGGACTTTATGGAGGGGAAGCCCCTCAAAGGCACGCTGACACGCGCCAACACCTATATTGAAAAGGAGAGGAACAAATATGGCGATAATCTGCTGCTCATCGACAATGGCGACATCCTGCAGGGACAGCCTTGCGTGTATTGGTCAAATGTGGTGATGCCAGAGGATGAGAACCTGGCAGCGAGTGTCATCAACTATATGAGATATGATGCAGAGACTGTGGGCAACCATGACATCGAACCCGGTCACAAGGTGTATGACAAATGGATCCGCGAGGTGCGTTGTCCGCTGCTGGGTGCAAACATCGTGAAAGAGGGGACCAAGAACGGTGAGGCCTCTCCTAACAACATCTATACAGGACTGCAGCCCTACTCCGTTCATTACAAGGACGGTGTGAAGATCTGCGTAATCGGTATGCTCACCCCAGCCATTCCCAACTGGCTGAACAAGTCTATCTGGAAGGGGATTGAATTTGAGGAAATGGTCAGCTGTGCCAAGAAGTGGATCAAGTACATCCAGGATCATGAGCGTCCAGACCTGATCTTCGGACTGTTCCATTCAGGCAAGGATGGTGGCATTGCTACCAAGGAATATGAAGAGAACGCGACAGCTGCCGTTGCAAAAGAGGTGCCGGGATTCGATATCATCTTCTTTGGCCACGACCATCAGGTACACAACGAATGGATTACCAATAAAGCCGGTGAACAGGTGCTCATCATCGACCCGTCCTGCTATGTCAGGAACGTGGCCGAGGCTGAAATAGAATTGACCTATGAGAACGACAAACTGAAAAAGAAAGATATCAAGGGGAAGATTGTCAGTGTGCTCGACGAAGAGATCGACCAAAAGATGATCAACCATTTCAAATCGAAGATAGAGACTGTTAAACAGTATGTCGGTCAGAAGATCGGAAGATTTGAGGCACCTGTCTATACCCGCGAGAGTTTCTTTGGCAACTCTGCCTTTAGCGACCTCATCCACAATTTACAGTTGCAGATCACCCAGGCTGACATATCATTGACTGCTCCCTTGTCGTTCAATGCGACTATCAAGGCCGGTGATGTAACGATGGCTGATATGTTCAAGCTCTACCGATTTGAGAACCTGCTCTTCGTACTCCGTATGACAGGTGAGGAAGTGCGCAAACATCTGGAATACAGCTACGACATGTGGACCAATACCATGAGTAGCCCGGAAGACCATGCCCTGAGACTGAACGTGAATGCAAAGGAAGACCAGCAACGCACAGGTTTCCAATATTACACCTTCAATTTCGACTCAGCCTGCGGTATTGACTACGAAGTGGATCTGACTAAGCCCGACGGTGAGAAAGTGAAGATTCTCCGGATGTCGAACGGGGAACCTTTCAACGAGCAGAAGTGGTACAAGGTGGCTATGAACAGCTACCGCGCCAATGGAGGCGGTGAGCTACTGACCCACGGTGCAGGTATTCCCAAAGATTCGCTTGACCAGCGCGTCATCTCCCATACAGAGATGGACCAGCGACACTATCTGACAGAAGAGATACGCCGCATGGGCACCATCAACCCGCAGCCTAATAGCAATTGGAGATTCGTACCAGAGGAATGGACCAAGCCTGCACTGGAACGTGACCGCAAACTATTATTCGGACAATGAAAACCTATTATTTCGTCTTCTGCAAAGAAGACCTGCTCCTTGAGAAAACCGCTGATGGAGGCTATACCATTCCCTTTCAGGAAGAGCCCCCCACAGAAGTGAAACCTTGGACGAACGTGATGAATATCACACCCATGCAAGACGGAAGCGAGGTGAAGACCTATCGCATTGATGCGCCTGTCACTCAAGATGAACGCTACGAGATGTGTGGTCTCCGCCAGAGTTACTATCGACTCGAAAGGCCGCTCTACCTGAAAGCCGGCAAGTGCCAAGAGTTACTATATTGGGATCAGAACACGAAATATTGTGGTATCTGTGGCGCTCCTATGCGTATGGATACCGATATCTCCAAAAAAT
>CACZRQ010000297.1 GCA_902783615.1 uncultured Bacteroidales bacterium
ACGCTGGGTTTGGCGGATTGAAGATTCCAAGGATAGCTTGGCATTGATGACGGCAGTCGTTGCCTTGTCTATGTCGGTACTCAACTGTTTGAGTTGAGGAACCCTGTCAACAATGTCCTGTTCGACATCCTTCTCCTGTATTTCCTCCTGTACTTCGTTGAACATTACATCGAAGTCTGGCTTATTCTCATTGTTCTTACTTTTTCTAATCATATATATGTGTGCACTACTGTCCGGAGAAAATCCGGAATTAGTTGATTAAATTATTTGTTTCCAATGATTTACGTCGGAATATCTTTTACTCGATTTGAATTTGTATCTTTGCATTTGATAATAATGCAAGCTGCAAATCAGATGAATCAAGGTAAAAGTATATTCGCACAAGTCATGTCTCTGTTTCCAGAGTACATATTTCGCCAGTGTGTCGCAAGGTACAAAGGCGACCGTCACAAGATCAAGTACACCTGTCGTGACCAGTTCATGGTGATGAGTTTCGCCCAGTTCACATCCCAGCAGAGCCTGCGCACTAACGAGGCAGCACTTACAGCCTTTGAAAGCAAGTTGTATCATTCTGGACTGACCCTTATCCCCCGTTCCTCTCTGTCTGACTTGAACGAGCAGAAGGACTGGCGTATCTATCATGACCTCGCCATGTATCTGGTGAAGAAGGCGAGAAAACTTTATGACAAAGACTACTATCGCCTCGACATTGACGATATGGTCTATGCCTTTGACAGCAGCACCATAGAGCTCTGCCTCAAGCTGTGTCCGTGGGCAGAGTTCCACCATGGGAAGGGTGCCGTCAAGATGCACACCCTGCTCAGCCTCAGGGGAAGCATACCGACATTCGTCCATGTTACAGAAGGCAGGGTACATGACAGCCAGGTAATGGACGAGCTGCCCATCGAGGCATTCGCATATTACCTTATGGATAAGGGATATATAGACTTCAAGAGACTGTATAGACTGTTCCACCAACAACACGCATTCTTCATCACGAGGGCAAAGGACAACATGAAGTATGAGGTGGTAGAGGACAGGCAGGTGGACAAGAGTACGGGCATCATCAGTGACCAGGATATCATCCTCACAGGCATCAAGACATCCACGTATTATCCAGAAAGGATACGCATGGTGGTCTACGAGGACTACGCGACAAATAATGTCTACACTTTCATCACTAACGCCTCCAGGCTCCCTGCGCTTACCATTGCAGAGCTTTACCGCGAACGATGGAACGTGGAGACGTTCTTCAAGTTCATAAAGGGACGCCTGCACATCAAGTCGTTCTACGGAACATCGCGAAATGAAGTCTATACGCAAATCTGGATTGCCGTATGCGACTACCTGCTGCTGGTGATTGCGAAGAAGATGTTCCATATCGATTGCGAGTTATATATCTTGGCTCAGTCGATAGGACTTGTCCTATTTGAGAGAGAACCAATAAACCAGATTTTTGAACGTAACAAATCTAATAACAAAAACGAGAATGATGGTCAGCTTTCACTATGGCCAAATTTCTCCGGACAGTAGTGAATAGAATTGATTAATTCATGATGTTCCCTGCCGTGTTTCCATGGATGTAGACATGTTAAAAAAAGAAGTGAAAGAAGTATTGATAAATGAAGTTTGGTAATGGTGTATACAACACCAATAAAAAACAATATATTCATGTAGACATCCGTCCGTTCCAATTAGCTAAATGAGATACAGGAGATTGACAAGGAAATCATCCGTTATATTCCTTGGTTCATAGAAATGGCTGATAAAAATCAATAAGCGGGTATGCCATCAGTAAACCCTGCTATGCGGGGTTTACTGACGCTTTACTGTGAATTCCTCCAGATTATCTTTCCAGTTTTTTTCGAATTCAGGAACAGAGATGGAGAAGTTCTGCTTCATGGATGTCGGAATACCGCTATTATATAAGGTTTTGATAAATGCTTTGATTCCAGAGACTTTATACTGGTCTTCCATGAAGCAATATATGGACCGCCCACCATCATAGACTTGATATGTATATGGGAAGTATGCGTCTAAGAGATTGCATTCTTTCCTCATGTCTTCAATATGATTCTTTGAGAAAGAAGGCCTTTCTCCCTCATATGCAAAGTATTCAGCAATTCCTTCAAAACTCCACATGGGTAGATTGATAGATTGATTATAATCTAACGATGCGAAGAAACAATAGTGATTCAGCTCATGCCAGATCACGATCTTGGTATATTCATCGTTTACAAATGCATATTTGCCGTTTAATGCTATGGCATGTAAGTAAATACCAGAAGGAGACATTTCAAAAATTGTTACGCCAGCACTGCCTTGGTTGCCGTTTTTACGTATGAATTTTGATAATACTTCATTGTATCCTTCTTGGTCTTCTGTTAAGTAAATAGGCACTTTGCGGCCATTCATATCATCGGGATAATAATATTTTCCCATCATGTCTTTCAGATGTGGAATGGCTTTGTGTGCTTCTTTTTGGCAGAATTTTGCTTTCTCAATTAGTGATTCCGGGAAATAGAAAATGAAATAATCATCTTCCAAGGTCTTAAGCCCTGAATCAGGATCATTACCGTAGTCACCCTTATTATCCCATGGAGTGGGAATGGGGAAGGGATTGAATGACGATAAAATGTCATTCAGATCATTCCCAAGCGTGTTTATCCAGTCGATAGTTTCCTGTGGTACATCTGCATACCTTAAAGGTTTCTGGTCTTTGCCTTTATCGTAAATCATTACCAAAGCCAGGGCTGATATGGCAAAAACAAGCAGTACACCTAATATAGATCCAAGTTTTCTCATTGTTCATACTAATTTAAGAAAATAATATCTTCAACGGCTTCTTTGGTAGTACCTCCCAGGTCACCAATCCTAAATCCATCTCCTGTAGTTTCGCAGAAGTAATACATATATCCGTCTTTGGTCACAATAGACAGGTCTGCCCATGAAATTAATTCTGCACTCGGCTTGTTCTTGAAAGCTACAGCTATGGCAGCATGAGTGGCTGTCGTGATGTAAGCAGTCTTATACCCTGCTTCTCTGAATAGAATGGCTCCTAAGACAGCTTTACAATCGCAGTCACCACGTCCATCGAACATCGTTTCATCAGGGAAACGAGCGTATTCCCTTGGATAACCAATTTCCTCACATTTGTCATCATTCTCATATTCGATGTTTGGCTTTTGGACAAAGTCTAAAATGAACTGCATGCGTTCAAGCTCGGTCAAGTCAGCCTGATTTGCAGAACTCTTTATATACCTTAACAACTGATGAACCTTTCCATTATTCTTGCATGAATTCAGCAGTTCTGTTACATTGGATTTGAAAGAGTTGTTAGGATTCAGCCTGAAAGGATTTGATGCACGCAGGGCAGATATCCTTTCCGGATTGAACGATAAGGTAAATTCACCCGATAGTTGATGGAATACAGAGTCCAGTTCCCATCGATAAGTCCTATCAATGGGTTCCACTAACGGCATCTCACCACCATCGGGTATAAATGGTACATTATCAGGTGTATCACCACCATCATCGTCAGGTGGAGTGTGACCGTTATCTGGCTGTTCGTCATCGTCATCTGACCAATCTGGCTGGTTATTGTCTTCATTCTCTTGATAATCCACTAATTGCCATGGTTCTCGGGTAATATACTTTCTGTTAACCCATGCACCAATTAGAATGGCTGCTTGTAATGGAATAAAATCGCTGCCATATATAAATATAGATACCAATAAAGCAGCAGAAGCAGTTAGAATAATCCAGTTGTTCAAGCCTCCAACCCCTGTGTTTCTATCAATAAGCATCAGAAAATCGTCGAAAGCCTTTCCATCCAGCAATGCTTCAATCTTTATCTGACGCAAAATGGCCCAAATGGTAAAGAACACTAATAGTGAAGCAGAGATGAAACCAATCTGTTCGCCTAATGCAGGAAAGGTCATTTTTCCCATTCCTGTCAAATAGAACAGGCCATAGATGAAAGTAAACAACACGGCAGCTGGAAGTGCTGTGTCTTTCCAAGTCATTTTTTCTGCCATTGAATCTTCACTGGCTGGTTTGGGTTGGCGGTCCTTATAAAGCAGCAGAAAGCCTCCTGCACGAGCTGTAACAGTATATACATTCGGTTTGGCTTTTCCGATGCGACCTGTTTCCACGACCTTCCCCAACAAGTGGTCGGTTGCTGCCTCACCATCGCCATCCTCACTGGCAAGAGGAGGACAGCTGAATACCAGTGAATGCTTCTTGAGCCAGAGCTCATACCATCTGCCAGAGCCATTGATACCAGGCTTTCCTTGCTCGTCGGTGATATAACCCAACCGAATTCCTGAGGAACCGTATATGTTGCCTGCCAAATCCACCCAACCTTCTTTCTGAACAGCGTAGGACAAGTCGGAAGAAGATGGATCCTTGCGTAAGTTGATTATTGCCAGGCCATTCTCGACATTAGAATTGCCTTGATAACGGTTTGCTACAGGCTGATTGTTGTCGTGAAAAACATAACTGTCGGCACTGATGTTGAAAACGGCATCGCCGAAAGTGTAAAAACTGCCATCCTCTGCTACATAGGAAGTGAGGGCTTTCTTTCTTAGCAGACCGATGATTTCGTAAACTGCGAAAAGAATCAGCAGGACAACCAAAAAAAGTAAAATTCTTATAAATATCATGGCCTATCCTCCTTAATTTGTTTGTCCAACTTTTCCATTTCTTCTTTCGGAATTCTGATGGGATTTCCTGCCAATGAATATGCCAGATCCTTTTGCCTGAAGAAGCCGTAGTATAAGGATAGTTTGTCGGCAAATGTGAGCGATGGAAGTTCGTCCAAAGAATAATTGCAGACAAGCTGCGACTGGATACAAGGTGTTATCTTTTGCCAACAAGTCAACAAAGCATAATCGGATGTATTGCTATCACTGATAATGCTCATTCTCTCAAACTGTACAGGAGGATTTGTTATCCTCAGTACGGCCTTGTTGTTTGAAGGAACAGAGAACAACATGCCATTGACTCCAGCCATCCTCTCCCAAGGAGATGTGTTTACATCTTTTCCAAGGATGGAAAGCATTGAACCAATACTATCAGCTGTGTGGATATGCAATTCTGGCTTAAATATCAGGCTTAATTCTGCTACAAATGATCCTGCATGTACAGCAGGCTCTTTATTGTCAGACAAGTCAGAAGCATCAACTGTTTCGGGCTTTCTGAACGATTTCTTGAGCAGTTTGAGAATATCCTCGTTCTGCAGTTCGGAAATTCGCACATACTTGTCATCTATCCTTATTTTTGCCTCACACATAGATTCGTTTTCCAACAATTTCTCATTACAGAAGGACCCGTTGATCAAGGGTTGGTTAAATGTGGTGACAGGAATGACCCCTCTTCCCGCTGTTGCCTCGGGAACAGTCATACTTTCTCTGAACTTGGCAAGAAGGTCTAACTGTGTTTCGCATTCTTTGATAAGAGCATCATAGAAGGCATCCAATTCATCCTTCAGGAATACAGATAATCGTTTGTTGACTGACAATAGGGTGGTGGCAAGCAGACGATACTTCAACCTTTGGATGCGTTTGAAATGTCTGCGAAGTCTAAATAGGAATTCAATAATGAGAGGCATAAAGAATAGCACTGGTATCCAAAGCCACTCTAATGTGGCTATTTCTCCCAAATTGACAATAGTCGGTGATAATATCCTCAAAAGAGGAATGATGGTAAATACCAGCAAAATACCCAATAAGAAACAACGTACCACAAGGCTTAAAACCACAGGCTCTTTCTTCAGGTTTTTCTTAAGATTCTCAAGAATCTCAGAAGGCTTGTTCGATTCTTCGTCTGTAACACATTTGTCATAATCGTTCCTTAAATATTGAGGAATGGGGACAATCTCGTACGTGGCAGGCTCTACCTCTTTACGTTTTTTGATGAAAAAATCTTTTGCCGCCTGAAAAACGGTTTCCACTTGAGCAATCGTTGCGTACTTGGTTGCTGCGTCTAACAATACTTTTTTATAGAAGCCATGGAGTAGAGGGATAATCTGTTCAACTGATTTCTTTCTGTTTTTCTGAATAATCCCCGAAAATCTAGTTAGTAAAATGTATGAAATGTTTTGCATGAAGCTGATAAGCCTAGCAGGCATGAACTTCAAGAATTTCTTATAGTATTTGGGAATAAGGTCAGAGCGGAACAAGTCCCAAACTGGATGAGGATCAGCCTCTTTGTCCAATTCCTTTAAATTAACGTCAGCACTGCTGCATTCTTCCAGGAAACATTCTGTAATGCTTTCAGGACTGAATACATCTTCTTTCAGAACTTGGTGGACAATCTTGTTTGAGAATTCTTGATCGAAGTTCTTGTCATATTTAAATTCTTCTACAAGTTTGTCAAGAAGGTGCTTCAGTTCGCATCCAATGTGATGTTCGCTATTATAGAATAACGAAGCTACTCCTAAGGAATAGATTCCGTTTCTACTGTTCATTTTTTCAAAGATACGTTCACTTCCTGCACTCGCGAAGAATAGGTTCGTTAGTATTTGGAAAAGAAACTCAGTGCGTTGTTCTGTTGTAAGTCCAGGATAAAAACGTACCCCTTTATATTGTACGTCCTGATAGGCAATCAGCCGACTGAAATGTCTGGCACCTAAGCGTTCGTTCAGCATATTTAGATTCTCAAGAAGCATCGCCACGTTTTTGCGTTCCTGCATATCATCTATCTGGTTAACTGTACTGGGTATAAACAAAACGCCAGTTATTTCGACGCCTAAATTAGCATGGTCGGCAATAATCCGTGGAAGATTGTCACGAATGAGTCCAGCTAATGGTGCAAAAACTTGCTGGGAAAGCTTCTCGTCGGCAGAACCAATAATGACAATTTGAAAATTGCCTACCTTGTAACCTTCCTTTGTGAAATTGTTATAGCATTCTC
>CACZRQ010000298.1 GCA_902783615.1 uncultured Bacteroidales bacterium
TCTATGATCGTGGTGTCACCAGGAATCGAACCGGGGACACAAGGATTTTCAGTCCTTTGCTCTACCAACTGAGCTATGACACCATCACTTTGCGGCTATCGTTTTTCGATAACGGGTGCAAAGGTACAACATATTTTTGAATCCACCAAACTTTCTGCAGAAAAAATTAATTTTTCTCTTGTTTTAATGGGTTCCAACCCTGTGCCTTCAATTCAAACTCCTGTCCATCGCGAGTAACCAAGGCACATCCCAAAGTTGGTTTGGTGATGTGGCCAATCAGCCTTACATCGCTGATTTCCTGTACTTTCTCGTGGAAAGACAAGGGCACGGTAAAGAGCAATTCATAGTCTTCTCCACCATTCAAGGCACAAGTGGTGAGGTTCATGTTAAATTCTTCGGCCATCGCAGCTGTCTGGTAGTCGATGGGCAAATGCTCCTCATACACTCGGCATCCTTTGCCACTCTGCTTGCAGATATGCATTAATTCAGACGACAACCCATCAGAGATATCCATCATCGCCGTGGGCTTGATGCCAGCTTGAGCCAATTTCTCGATGATGTCCTTGCGGGCTTCGGGCTTCAACTGGCGTTCCAGAATATATTCCTTACCAGCAAAGTCGGGTTGCACATCATGGTCAGTTCCTGCCAACACCTTCTTTTCTCGCTCTAACAGTTGCAAGCCCATATAGGCAGCTCCCAAGTTGCCACTCACGCAAATCAGGTCGGTTTCCTGAGCCCCATTGCGATACACAATCTTGTCGGAATCAGCTTCGCCAATGCAAGTGATGCTGATGGTCAGGCCTGTCAGCGACGAAGTGGTGTCGCCACCCACGATATCCACTTCATAATCCTCGCAAGCCAGACGGATGCCTGCGTAGAGCTGCTCCATATCCTCCACAGAGAATCGCTTCGAGATACCTAACGAAACGGTGATCTGCTTAGGTTGGCCATTCATGGCATAGATATCGCTGAAGTTCACTACGGCCGCTTTGTAGCCCAAGTGTTTCAGTGGGGTATAAACCAAATCGAAATGTACTCCTTCCAACAGCAAATCGGTGGTCATCAGCACCTTCTTGTCAGGATAGGAGAGCACGGCAGCATCGTCGCCAATGCCTTTCTGTGTTGAAGCATGCATAGGCTTGATGCCTTGGGTGAGATGGTCGATCAACCCAAACTCACCCAATGTTGCTATTTCTGTTCTCATATTATATAAGGTGTCAGGCACGGTTAATCATTTCACGCATGATGGCCATCATCTTCGGCTCCACGAGAGCAGCAGCTTTCTGCACTTCTTCGTGACTTGCCTCTACGGCATCATCACCCACACCCATATCGGTAATCACCGACATGCCGAAGATCTTCAAGCCGCAATGAACAGCCACAATCACTTCTGGTACGGTTGACATGCCCACTGCATCGGCTCCCCAGATTCTGAACATCTTATATTCCGATGGAGTCTCGAAAGTAGGACCTTGGGTGGCCAGATACACACCATGCTGCACTTCGATTCCCAGTTCCTTGGCTACCACATCAGCCTTGTGAATCAGCTCTTTGTCATACACTTCCTTCATACCTGGGAAACGTGGACCGTAAGGAATGTTAGGGCCCCACAATGGATTTCCGCACATGAAGTTGATGTGGTCGGTCAGAATCATCAGGTCGCCTACCTTGAAACTCGGGTTGCAACCTCCACTGGCGTTAGATACGAACAGGGTCTTCACACCCAGTTCACGGAACACCCTGATGGGGAAGGTCACCTCTTGCAAGCTGTATCCCTCGTAGAAGTGGAAACGACCCTGCATGGCGATGATTTCCTTTTCGCCCAACTTGCCCAGAATCATTTTGCCCTTGTGTCCCTCAACGGTCGATACAGGGAAGTTGGGGATGTCATGATACATGATTTCCTTCTTGTCTGTAATTTCGTTGGCCAAACCACCTAAGCCAGTACCTAAGATAATGGCGGTTTCAGGACAAATTTTAATCTTCCCTCGCAGAAACTCAGCTGTTTGTTGAATCTTCCTTAACATATTCTTAAAGTTTAAGTTGTTATTATTGTCATTAAAGCCTGTAAAGTTAACGAATTAATATCCATGAACTGAAAAAAACATGTAAAATAATGTTAATGGGTGCAAGAATGCCCTTGTTTTTCTATATCTTTGTTCCCAATGTAAATTGTGGCTTGAAATATGAACAGCAATATTATCATTATAGAAAGTGGTGCCACCAAGAGCGACTGGCGTGTGATGAGTCAAGACGGTCAGGAAGTGAAGCGTTTCCTGCGTGCAGGCACCAATGTGTCGAGCATGAAGATGGACGATATCAAAGCCACTTTGGCCGAAGCCATCACCACAGAAGATTTACATGATGCCCAAGGGCTTTACCTTTATACAGCAGGCGTGGTGACTCCTGAAATATCTAACGAACTGACAACCCACATCAAAGCGCTTTCGGGTATTCACGACGTTGATATCCAGAACGATCTGATGGGAGCTGCCCGAGGTGTGTGTGGACACGATCCTGGCATTGTGGCCATCTTGGGAACGGGCTCAAACGCTTGCTTCTTCGATGGAAAGGACATCTCGCAGAAAGTCTATTCTGGTGGCTTTATTCTGGGCGATGAGGGTAGTGGGGCACATATAGGCAAAGAGTTTCTGAGCGATTACCTCAAGGGGCTTGTTCCCTTAGACATTGTGGAAGCTTTCTCTCAGGAGTTCGATGCTTCGTATGCAGGCATTGTGCAGAATGTATATCGAAGTGCCTCGCCGTCAGCCTATATGGGCAGTTTGGCGCCATTTTTGCTCAAACATGCCGACAACGAATATGTCAATGAGTTGATTCGAAGGAATTTCAATTCTTTCATCACTCGTTTCCTGGTTCACTATGAAACGGATCAATATCCTGTGGGCATCGTAGGCGGATTTGGTTGGGCTTGTCAGGATTTCATCCGTCCGTTGATGGAGCAGTCGGGCATTCGAATTTCTTGCTTCATCAAGGCTCCAATCGATGGATTATGTCAATACCATTTGGAGAAACATTATGATTGATACAGAGAAACCATCCGTTTACGACCATCTGGAAGCGATGTCAACCACCGATATCCTCATGGGAATCAATGCCGAAGATGCAGCTGTTCCTTTGGCCGTTGGGAAATGCATACCACAGATCAAGACGTTGGTAGATGCCATCGTTGAACGCATGAAACGGGGTGGTAGGGTGTTCTACATTGGTGCTGGAACGAGTGGCCGATTAGGTGTGGTCGATGCATCGGAGATTCCACCCACTTATGGCGTTTACAACAAATTCATCGGTATCATAGCTGGTGGCGATGTGGCACTCAGAAATGCCGTCGAGGGTGCCGAAGATAAGCCTGAGCAGGGTTGGCAAGATGTGCTTGCTTATCATCCTGTTGCCGATGATACCTTGATTGGCATCTCCGCTTCTGGTGGTGCTCCCTATGTGGTGGGAGCTCTCCAGCATGCTCGTGAAGCTGGTTTGCTCACCTCCATCATCTCCTGTAGCAGTGGTTCGCGAGCCAGTGCCGTTTGCGATATTCCCATAGAATGTGTGGTGGGTCCCGAGTTTGTAACTGGTAGCACCCGCATGAAATCTGGGACAGCTGCAAAACTTATTATCAATATGATTTCCACTACAGTTATGATTCGTTTGGGACATGTAAAAGGCAACCGTATGGTGGATATGCAGCTCACCAATTCGAAGCTTGTCGATCGGGGCACTCGCATGATTATGCAGGAAACGGGTCTGCAGGATTATGAAAAGGCCAAGGCTCTCCTCTTGGAATATGGTTCTGTTCGTGATGCGGTAGAAAACCATTTACAAACAAGAGAACAATTATGAGAAATATGGCATCATTTGTGTTGAAAGAAACTAAGCGCTTGGGTTGGCAAATCCAGCAGGTTATGCTCTTGGGAATGGCTGTCATGCTGTTTCTGGGTTCATGTAAGTCGTCATCATTACTCGTCTCTTCTTCTGATGTCCTTATAGAACAAAAGGAAATCTCGGCTATTGCAGATCAGGTGTGGGCATTCAGCCAGACCCATCCTGACGGATTTACCCTCGAGATACGCTCGATGAGCGAGCCAAAGGAAGGGATAGCCGTCAGCTATGCCGATACCCAGAACAGTCATTCGCGTGATCAACTTGATAAGGTGGTGGGTCATGCCTTGCAACACGATGGTTATGTAGGTGGATGGCTCAACAGCGAAGATGGACTCTACTACTTCGACAGTTCGCGCCTGTTTCCCGAAAATGCCTTGAAAGATGCCATCCTGTTTGGTAAGGATAATGGTCAGTATGCTGTCTATATCCTCTCAGCCAATACGGAAATTCCCACTGATGGGAAGGTTGCTGAGATTGTGAATCGTGGCACCATCCTCTTTGGCACTACTGGTGACTATAGGCCGCTATCCTTCTGTGAACCAGATGGAAGCTATTGGGGATTCGGAATTGAAGTAGCAAAGGAGATAGCCCGTAGAATGGGGATTGGCTTGGATTTTAGAAAGACTTCCTGGCCTACATTGTCGGCAGATGTGCAAGCCGAGCCTCAGATGTTCGACCTCGCCATTGGGGGGATTACCATCACAGATGCTCGCCGAGAGACGATGCTCATGAGTGATGGCTATCTGGTAAATGGCAAGACCATTCTTTGCAGGGCTTCAGAGGCCGACTGTTACAAGTCGTTGGCAGATATCGACAAGCCTGAAGTGCGAGTGATGGTCAACCCAGGAGGCTTGAACGAACAGTTTGCCCTTGCCAACCTCACTCATTCCACCATCATCGTGCATCAGAAGAATGAGGAAATACCCACGCTCATAGCTGAGGGTGAGGCAGATGTGATGATTACGGAAATCACCGAAGCTCCCTATTATGTGCAGACCGACCCTCGTCTAGCGGCTCCGCTCCTCGATGCTCCTTTCAATCATGGTGAGATAGGCATCCTCATGCAGAAAGGGCAGGACGACTTATTGCAGCTGGTGAATGCCATCATTCGTCAGATGAAAGACGACGGCACCCTGCGCACCCTTCATGACAAATTCGGATTGGTGTATGGTTATTAAACAAATCCTGTTTCTGATCTTGATAAGGGTCAAAACATATCTTTTTCCTTCAATTTAGAGTATTTTCTTACTTTAAGCTTGATTATCTGAAAATCTTTGTTTACCTTTGCCTTCAAGCATCGGCACTATTCTCGGTGGAGAAGCCTTTGCGATTTTTGTGGGTAAATATAAAGCGTTTGCTGTTTATTAGACATTCCAAAGCTTGGTCGCAATAGAATTCTAGGTTAAACTTGCAAACGTTCACGCTATGCGTGGGCGTTACTTGTTTCCTAGAAGGGTATGACCAAGCACCTGGAATGTGGATGAGTAATCGTCCACGTTTTTTGTGTTTGGTCATGCTTTGTTGAAAGAGAGCAACGCATAAACGTAAAACGCTTATGCAAGCCAATAATGACAATCCCGTACTGAACAATCCGTACGAGGAGCCGAAGTATTACTATGATACCGATATGGATGGTAACATAGACTATGAGACCGTCATCAATGGAAGACGGCCTTTTGGCTATGATGTGAACATCGTTCCTAAGAAACGTGGTGGACAGACATTATTTTCGATAGAAGACTTTGCCTCTGTTGATCCCAATGCAGAGTTCATTAACACCATTCGTAAGGAAGTTAAATCATGGCGTGAAGCTGGATATCCTAAAGCTTCTCGCATTACTAAAGAACTACTTGATTTCTGGTTCAATAATAAGGAAAGAAGGGTTAATCTTAGATTATTCTTCTGTCAACGTGAAGCTGTTGAAACGGCTATATGGCTAAATGAAATAGCTGAGAGAGACCCAAACACAGGTAACTATATTCTTAATCTATTGACAGAACGTCGTCATACTGTATCAAAAGACGATGCATATGTATTGCCTCGAACAGCTTTCAAGATGGCTACAGGTACTGGTAAAACAGTGGTGATGGCTATGTTTATTCTTTATAACTACTTGAATAAACGAGCTAATCCGATGGATACTCATTATGCTGACCATTTCCTGCTATGTGCGCCAGGTATCACTATTCGTGATCGTTTAGGAGTGCTTCAACTCGATTATAGTCAACGGAGCAACATCTATGAACGAACAGACTACTATCATCAACGTGGTTTGATTCCTCAACATTTTGAAAAAGAGTTGGGGGGACTAAACTCCTCCATTACCATAATAAACTATCAACAGTTTTTGCCTCGAGTTTTCTCTGGCAAACATGCCTCTCCACTTGATGGTAAACAGAAGTGGGTAGAAGGTGAACTTGTAACCCAAAAAGACAAAGAAGATTATAGCGTGATGCTGAGTCGTGTCTTAGAAAAGGGTGTAAAAGGGAAACGTATAGTTGTAATTAATGACGAAGCCCATCATTGCTATTTGCCTAAAAAGAACAATGATAAAAGCCTGACTGATGATGAGAAAACTGATCTGAAACAAGAAAACGAGGCTGCTATGGTTTGGTATGAAGGACTTCGTCAAATGAAGCTCTTGGGCTACAAAATCCAGCATGTGTATGACCTGTCCGCAACTCCTTATTTTTTGAAAGGTTCAGGCTATCCTGAATATTCATTGTTCCCTTGGGTGGTTAGCGATTTCGGCTTGGTGGATGCTATTGAGAGTGGTTTGGTCAAGATCCCATATTTGCCTGCTTATGACAATACTCCAGACCTTGATGAGCCAAAACTTCGCAACATTTACGAGTCAATCAAAGACAAATTACCTAAACGTGGTTTACGTGCTCAAAAGAAGAAAGACAAGGAAGAAAATGTAGAAGTGCCCTTGATAGCTCAGGCTCCCAACTTACCGACATTGTTGAATACTGCTTTAGAACAATTTGTCAATGACTACATTGATTATGATCGTGGCTTGCGTCAGGCATACGAGGAAATGGGTACACTCTATAGTGCACCACCTGTGTTGATTTTGGTTTGCAATAACACTACCGTATCTTATGAAGTTTATCGTGATATTGCAGGCTATCAGGATGGAGTAGATGAGAATGGTGAGCCAAAATACAGGAAGGGTCGTTTCGATGTGTTCTCCAATTACGATGGGATGGGGTTGCCTAAAGACAAGTTCCCCACTTTGCTTATTGACTCTTCTGCTCTTGATGAAGCCTCCACTCGTATTGATGAAGCCTTCAAGAAAGCCTACGCCAAGGAGATTGAAGATTTTAAACACGAATACGCCAATCTGCATGGTGCTGGTTCAGCTGACATCATCACAGATGCTGATATTCTACGCGAAGTGGTGAATACCGTTGGCAAGCCTGGCAAGTTGGGTGGTGACATCAAATGTGTTGTCAGTGTGTCTATGTTGACAGAAGGGTGGGATGCAAATACTGTCACGCATGTTTGTGGTATCCGTGCCTTTGGTAGTCAGTTGCTTTGTGAACAGGTGGTAGGTCGTGCTTTACGTCGCCAAAACTATGATTTGGTTCCTTATGACAAATTAGGAAGGGAAATTGATCGAAAAGATTTGTTTAGATATAAAGAGGAAAACATTACATATAAGTATCCTCCAGAGTATGCACGCATTATTGGTGTGCCATTCAATACTTTTAAGGGTGGTAAAACGGTAGTAACAAGGCCTCAGAAACCTAAAGCCATTATTAGGGCTTTGCCTGAACGCAAGGCTTTGGAGATTCGTTTTCCTGTAATTACTGGTTATCGTTCTGATAATATAGAGGGCGCTTTGACGGCAGACTTTACAGACTTGCCCAAATTTAAACTAAACTTTAATGAGATACCAACAAAGACTGTACTCCAAACTGTTGTCAACGGTGACCAAAAGATGCTGAAGACGGACTATATGGAGTACCGAGACCAACAGGTCATCTATTATTATGCCCATTTGATGATTCGTGAAAGATATCGTGATCCCAATGGTTTTGATAAGTTCCAAAAAATCCCAGACATTTTGAAGATAGTGGCGATGTGGTATGACAATCAGTTGGAAATTGTTGGTGGTGATGGAAGTAAAGAGCAACGGCGTCTTGTGATGCTTTCCAACTATCAGGCTGTGCTGGACAGCATTAGTGAAGGTATTCATCAGGCAAATGCAGACAAGGAAATCATCTCTGCCGTACTCAACTACTACAATCCTGAGGGCAGCACCCAGCATGTCTATCGTCCTACGAACAAACCTGTCTATCCTACGCAGAAAAGTCACGTCAACTATGTGATAGCAGAAGATAACAGCTGGCAGCAGATTGCAGCAAAGACACTCGACTCGATGGAATGTGTGGAGACATGGGTAAAGAATACTTATCTTGGTTTTCGTATTCCATATACTGTAGGAGATGAGAGCAGAGAATACTTGCCAACATTTATAGTCAAAGTTAAAGGCATTAACTTAATTGTTGAATGTTTGGACTTTGATGGTGACAATACAGGTAATAAGGAAACTAAACGCCATTATCTGAAAGACTACTGGATTCCTGCCGCAAATAACCTGAAGACCTATGGTCAATGGGATTTGCTGGAAGTAAGAGATATAGACCAATTAGAGAAACTCATTAACGAAAAAATCAAGCAACTATGATAGATAAGAATAGACCCGTTTCGAGTATCA
>CACZRQ010000299.1 GCA_902783615.1 uncultured Bacteroidales bacterium
CAAGGTCTGCTTTCGGTGATTTTTTAATTTCCATAAATACTATAATTTAAAAATTAATGGTGTTTTCTGCTTTATCACGTTGCAAATATAATGAAGTTTTTTTACATACAAGCCTTTTGAGCATTTTTTTTTGTTAAATCGATGCAGATTTGTTACCTTTACGCCCTGTAACCAACAATTATTACTGTTATGAAAAAAATTACGATAGCCATTGACGGCTTTTCTTCGTGTGGTAAAAGTACCATGGCGAAGGATTTGGCCAAGAAAATAGGATATGTGTATGTGGACAGTGGTGCGATGTATCGTGCCGTCACGCTGTATGCCATGGAACATGACTGCTTCGATGGGGAGCAGTTGGATGTGGAGAAGTTGCGTAGCCTGATGGGTGACATCCGCATCTCTTTCCAGTTCAATCCTGAGACAGGCAAGCCCGACACCTATTTAAATAATATAAAGGTGGAGGATCGCATCCGCACCATGCAGGTATCGGAAAGGGTGAGCATTGTGGCTGCCTTGGATTTCGTACGCACCGAGATGGTAGCTCAGCAGCAGGCTTTCGGCAAGGAAAAGGGCGTGGTGATGGATGGACGAGACATCGGCACCACCGTATTCCCCGATGCAGAGCTGAAGATTTTCCTCACGGCCTCGCCCGAGATCCGTGCCCAGCGCAGATTCGACGAGCTGAAAGCAAAGGGTCAGGAAGCCAGTTTCGAAGAAATTCTGGAGAATGTGAAGGAGCGCGATTACTTGGATCAGCATCGCGAGGTGAGTCCATTGGTACAGGCAGAGGATGCCATTTTGTTGGACAACAGCAACTTGACGATTGAAGAACAGAATGAATGGTTGATGGAGCAATATAAATTGAAGATTGACAATTGACAATTGACGATTTATCTGAGTAATGAAGATTGAGATTGACAACGGATCAGGATTCTGCCTTGGAGTGGTGACAGCCATCCACAAGGCAGAAGAGGAATTGGCAAAGGGTGGAGTGCTCTATTGCTTAGGAGACATTGTGCACAACAGTCGAGAAGTGGAGAGACTCAGTGAGATGGGACTGATTACCATTGACCACGTGCAATTCAACCAGTTGCACAACGCCAAGGTGTTGCTTCGTGCCCACGGGGAACCGCCTTCCACCTACGAGACGGCCAAGAGAAACAACATCGAGATTATTGATGCCACCTGCCCTGTGGTGCTGAAGTTGCAGCAACGCATCCACAAAGCCTACAACGCCAAGACCGAGCCCGACACACAGATTGTGATTTTCGGGAAGAACGGTCATGCTGAAGTGTTGGGACTGGTGGGACAAACGCAAGGTGAGGCCATCGTGATTGAGAGTCTGGAGGAGGCAAAGCGACTGGACATGACCCGCAGCATCCGCCTCTACTCACAGACAACCAAGTCGCTCGACGAATTCCGGCAGATTGTGGAATACATCCGTCAGCACATCTCTCCGAACGCCACGTTCGACTTTTCCGACACCATCTGCCGCCAGGTGGCCAACCGCATCCCCAACATCCGTCAGTTTGCTGCTGCCCACGACCTGGTGTTCTTCGTGAGTGGCAAAAAAAGCTCCAACGGCAAGATTCTGTTCCGCGAATGCTTGTCGGTCAACCCCAACACCTATTTCATAGACAGTGTAAACGAGATTGACTGGGATTTGCTGAGAGAGGTGCATTCTGTGGGCATTTGCGGCGCCACATCCACCCCAAAATGGCTCATGGAATCCATTCAAAAGGCCATCTTGCAGAAAATAGGCTGATTTTTTGAGATAGTAAGAATAAACAAAGAGCCTATTCTTTGTTTTTGTGCCAGTGAAATTGTAACTTTGCAAAAAGATTTAACAACTTAACATCATAGAGATATGGCAGAAATCAAATGTATCGGTATCTTGACGTCGGGAGGTGATGCCCCCGGCATGAACGCAGCCATCCGTGCGGTAACCCGCTGCGCCATCTATCACGGGCTGAAGGTCAAGGGTATTTATAGAGGTTATAAAGGCTTGGTGACAGGCGAAATTGTAGAGTTCAAGAGTCAGAACGTGAGTAACATCATCCAGTTGGGTGGTACCATTCTGAAAACTGCCCGCTGTAAGGAGTTCCGCACTCCCGAAGGTCGCCAGACAGCCTATGAGAACATGAAGAAAGAGGGCATTGATGCCTTGATCGTGATTGGCGGTGACGGTTCACTGACAGGTGCCCTGCAGTTTGCCAAGGAGTTTGACGTGCCTTGCATTGGTTTGCCCGGCACCATCGACAATGACTTGTATGGTACCGATTCCACCATCGGTTATGACACTGCATTAAACACCATATTGGAGTGTGTCGATAAAATTCGCGATACAGCCACCAGCCACGAGCGTCTGTTCTTCGTGGAAGTGATGGGACGAGATGCCGGTTTCCTGGCTTTGAACAGTGCCATCGCTGCAGGTTGTGAAGCGGCCATCATCCCAGAGTTTGCCACTGAGGTTGACCAGTTGGAAGAATTCATCAAGAATGGTTTCCGCAAGTCGAAGAACAGTAGTATCGTCATTGTGGCAGAAAGCGAATTGACGGGTGGTGCCATGCATTATGCTGAGCGTGTGAAGAACGAGTATCCACAGTATGATGTTCGCGTGACCATTTTGGGCCACTTGCAGCGAGGTGGTAGTCCTACGGCTCACGACCGCATCCTGGCCAGCCGTTTGGGCGCAGCTGCCATCGATGCCTTAATGGAAGGTCAGCGCAATGTGATGTGCGGACTCAAGAACGACCAGGTGGTTTATGTGCCATTCAGCCGCGCCATCAAGTTTGACAAGACCATCGACCGTCAGTTGGTGGATGTGCTGAAAACCCTCTCCATTTGACATGGCCGAGAGCCCGATACTGCACCTGCAACGCCAGCAACTCTTGCTCCGCATGGAGTATGAATATGAGAAGCAGGAGTTTCAACGGCAAACCGAAACCATGGGTGTGGCTCGCAAGGTGAAACGTGGCATGTGCTGGTTTCCCTGCAAGGCAGGACGCAGTTTCTACAATTCGCTGAATCAGTTGGTAGTAGAGATTACCCGCAGCGAAGACTCTGACATAGAACATCTTTTCGAATATGGTAAGCCCGTCTGCTTTTTCAAACAAAGCGAGACGGGCAACCTTTCTTATTACTCCTTCCTCGGTTCGGTGAGCTATGCCGACGATGTCAGGATGGTGGTAGTGATGCCAGGCGGCAACGCCGTGATGGATGTGCAGCAAACCGAGAATTTGGGTGTGCAATTGTATTTCGACGAGACGAGTTACCAAACCATGTTCGAGGCTTTGGCAGATGTGCTGAAAGCCAAGGACAACCGACTTGCCGAGTTGAAAGACATCATCCTGGGCAGCACCAAAGCGGGGTTCCGCCAGCTCTATCCCACGGGCTTCCCATGGTTGAACCCCACACAGGAAACAGCCGTAAACAAAGTACTCTGTGCCAAAGATGTGGCAGTGGTGCATGGCCCACCCGGCACAGGAAAGACCACTACATTGGTAGAAGCCATCTACGAAACACTACATCGAGAACCCCAAGTATTGGTGTGTGCCCAGAGCAACATGGCAGTTGACTGGATATCCGAGAAATTGGTGGATCGCGGGATGAATGTGCTGCGCATCGGCAACCCTACCCGAGTGAATGACAAGATGCTGTCGTTCACCTACGAACGGCGTTTTGAAAGTCACCCCTCCTACCCCGAATTGTGGAGCATCCGCAAAGAACTTCGCCAGCTGCAGGGCAAGCGTCACAGGGGAAGTCGAGATGAGCGAGATGGGGTGAGAAGTCGTATTAGCCGCTTGAAAGACAGGGCAGTAGCATTAGAGGTACAGATCAACAACGAATTATTCGACTCAGCCCATGTGATTGCTTCCACCTTGGTGAGCAGCAATCACAGGTTGTTGGGAGGCATGCATTTTGGCACCCTCTTCATCGACGAAGCGGCACAAGCCCTTGAAGCAGCTTGCTGGATAGCCATCCGCAAGGCCGACAGAGTGGTGTTGGCAGGTGACCATTGCCAGCTTCCCCCCACCATCAAATGCTACGAGGCAGCCAAAGGAGGCTTGGAGCAAACTATGATGGAAACGATTGTGGCCAATAAGCCCGAAACAGTATCGCTCTTGAAAGTGCAATACCGTATGAACGAAGCCATTATGCGATTTTCATCTGAATGGTTCTATCATGGCGAGTTGGAGGCTGCACCGGAAGTGAAACACCGCAGCATCCTCGATTTCGACACGCCCATCTCTTGGATCGACACTTCGGAGATGGATTTCAAGGAGCAGTTTGTAGGCGAGACTTTCGGACGTATCAACAAGAATGAAGCCAATCTGCTCTTGCAACAGTTGGAGACTTATATAAATAAAATAGGTGGAGAGCGCATCTTGGACGAGCGCATCGATTTCGGTATCATCTCGCCTTACAAGGCACAAGTGCAGTATCTCAGGGGGAAGATCAAGGGCAGCGAGAGCCTTCGTCCTTATCGCCATCTGTTCACGGTGAATACAGTGGATGGTTTCCAGGGTCAGGAGCGCGATGTGATTTTCATCAGTCTGGTGCGAGCGAACGATGAAGGCCAGATTGGTTTCCTGCGTGATTTGCGTCGTATGAATGTGGCAATCACCCGAGCTCGCATGAAGCTTGTCATATTAGGTGATGCTGCCACACTTGGCAAGCATCCTTTCTATCGCAAACTGATTGAATCGATTGACCATTGACAATTAACGATTGACCATTGACTATTGACTATTGACTATTGACCCATTGACAATTGACGATTAGATGGTAAAATAAAAAGGGCTGACGGAAAGTCAGCCCTAAATTGTCAATTGTCAATTGTCAATCGTCAATTATTTCATAGCCTCCAAAGCTTCACCATCAGGATTGTTGCGAACTTCGCAAACATCGTTCAGGATCATGGTTGACTTGTCAGTGTCGTTGAATGCAGGCCACTCAGGCATAGCTTCGCAGTTAGGATTACCAGTGCGCATGAAAGCCAACAGGGCATCCGACATCTTGTTAGCCAACTCACGAGGGCGCTTGCCACCACCAGAGTGGGTAACCATGCGGTCGGTATTACGGAACCAGAAGCAGATATCAATGCAATGGAATGCACGAGCGCGACCGTTGAAGATGGGAGGATTGAAACCGAACCAAGCCAAATATACAGGAGCACCCTGCTTAGCCTTCAGACTTACGTTGTTGATGATGCCAGTACGAGGACTGGTAGCCATACCAATAATGTCGCCTGCATTAGCCTCAGGGAATGCCTTCTGATAAGCAGCAGCAACAGCAGCACCCTTACCTGGATAACGCTGATCTAAATACTCACCCAACCCTTTAGCATCCAGGTTCTCCAATGATGGATTACTCTGTGCAGGACTGAACTCAGCCATAGTAGAGCAGTAAATCATAGGCACCTGAG
>CACZRQ010000300.1 GCA_902783615.1 uncultured Bacteroidales bacterium
CCCATACATCAACATCGACCCAGGTACGCTGAATCCTTACGAGCATGGTGAGTGTTACGTAACGGCCGATGGGATGGAAACCGACCTTGATTTAGGTCACTACGAACGTTTCACGGGTATTGAGACCACACGTGACAACAGTGTCACTACGGGTCGTATCTACTTGAGTGTCATAGAACGGGAAAGACGTGGGGACTACTTGGGAAAGACCATCCAAGTGGTACCTCATATTACAGATGAGATTAAGCGCCGCATCTTGCTGAACGCCACAAAGCAACCATTCGACTTTGTGATTACAGAGATAGGCGGCACTATTGGTGACATAGAAAGTCAGCCGTTCTTGGAGGCCATCCGCCAGCTGCGATGGGAATTGGGGCCACAACGGGCACTGAACGTGCACCTGACCTACGTTCCTTACTTGGCAGCTGCGGGTGAGCTGAAGACAAAACCCACGCAAACCAGCGTGAAACAACTGCAGGGACTGGGTATTCAGCCTGAAGTACTGGTGTTGCGAACGGAGCATGAGCTGAACGACAACATCCGAGAAAAGGTGGCGCATTTCTGCAATGTGGATGTGAAGGCTGTGATACAAAGTCAGGATCTACCTTCCATTTATGAAGTGCCTGTGAACATGCTGCGGCAAGGGCTGGATGCGGTGATCTTGCAAAAGATGGGAGTGGAACCTGCGCAGGAACCCGATTTGGGAGCTTGGCGCGATTTCCTGGAGCGCAGGAAAAAGGCAACCCAAGAAATGAAGATTGCTTTGGTGGGGAAATACGATTTGCAGGATGCCTATAAGAGCATTATTGAGAGCCTGGCCCATGCGGGAACCTATAACGACCGCAAGGTGAAGGCCATTTTTGTGAATAGCGAGGGCATTACCCGTGAAAACATCTCCGCTCAACTGCAAGGTATGGCAGGCGTTGTCATCTGTCCAGGCTTCGGCACACGAGGCATCGAAGGCAAGATCATTGCTGCTGAATATACTCGCACACACGACATTCCCACCTTCGGCATCTGTTTAGGAATGCAGATGATGGTGATAGAATTCGCTAGAAATGTCTTGGGCTATCAGGATGCGAACAGTAGCGAGATGGACGAGCAGACTCCTCACAATGTCATCGACATGATGGAGGAGCAGAAGACAATCACCCAGATGGGCGGCACTATGCGACTGGGATCATACGAATGTAAACTCCTGGAGGGGAGTCGGACATATCAGGCATACGGCGAGAAGGTCATCATCAATGAGAGGCATCGCCATCGTTATGAGTTCAACAACCGCTATCAGGAAGCGTTTGAAAACAAGGGGATGAAATGCGTGGGCATCAATCCTGCATCTAATCTTGTCGAGATCGTGGAGATACCTGATTTAAAATGGTATATCGGCACTCAGTTCCATCCGGAATATTCATCCACAGTGCTGCATCCGCATCCATTATTCATGTCATTTATAAAAGCCTGCATCGATGGAACAACTGAAGCATGAGTGTGGGGTGGCGATGATTCGCTTGCTGAAGCCTTTGAGCTATTACGAGCAGAAGTACAGCACTTGGCGCTACGGATTGAACAAGCTCTACCTGCTGATGGAGAAGCAGCACAACCGTGGCCAGGAAGGGGCTGGTATGGCCTGCGTGAACCTCGATGCTCCTGTGGGTGAGGAATATATGTTTCGTGAAAAGGCAGAGGGGAAAGATGCCATTACGGAGATATTCAAAAAAGTAGATAAGTCGTTTGAAGGCCAACTCTACATGGGGCATTTGCGCTATTCCACCACAGGCAAGAGCGGCTTGCAATACGTGCATCCCTTCTTGCGGAGAAACAACTGGAGAGCCAAAAACCTTTGTCTGTGTGGTAATTTCAACATGACCAACATCGACGAGGTTTTTGCTTTTCTAACAGAGCAGGGACAGTCGCCCCGCATCTATGGCGACTCCTACATCACGCTCGAGCTGATGGGGCATCGTTTGGATCGTGAGGTGGAAAGACTCTTTGCCGAAGCAAAGGAAAAAGGGTTGGAAGGCATCGATATCACCCATTATATCGACAATCATGTGGAGATGGCCAACGTGCTGAAAACCACCATGCCCCACTTTGATGGCGGCTATGTGATGTGCGGACTCACAGGCTCGGGGGAAATGTTTGCCGTGCGCGACCCTTGGGGCATCCGCCCAGCTTTCTTCTATCGCGATGACGAAGTGGTGGTTGTAGCGAGTGAGCGCCCAGTGATTCAAACCACCTTCGACCTGCAGGCAGACGACATCCAAGAACTGAAGCCAGGCCAGTCGCTCATTGTTCACAAAACTGGGCAATGCAACTTAGAGCAGATCATGCCGGCACAAAAGCTGTCGGCTTGTTCGTTCGAGCGCATCTACTTCAGTCGAGGATCCGACTGCGACATCTACTTGGAGCGCAAACGCTTAGGGGAGCAACTCACTCCTGCCATCATCGATGCCATTGGGGGTGATGTGGCTCACACGGTCTTCTCTTATATCCCCAATACTGCCGAGGTGGCCTTTCATGGTATGACCGATGGCCTGCGACGCCTTGACCACGATGTGAGGATAGAGAAGGTGGTTTGGAAAGACATCAAGCTGCGTACCTTTATCAGCGATGGGGCAGAGCGCAACGACCTGGCTGCCCATGTGTATGACATCACTTATGGCTCGCTCATTCCCTACGAGGATAACCTGGTAATCATAGACGACAGCATTGTGCGAGGTACCACGTTGAAGGAAAGCATCTTCAAGATTCTCGACCGCCTGCATCCCAAGAAGATAGTCATGGTGTCGAGTTCGCCGCAAATCCGCTATCCTGACTACTATGGAATCGACATGTCGCACTTGCAAGAACTTTGCGCCTTCCGCGCTGCCATCGCCCTCATTCAGGAACGAGGCTTGCAACACATCATTGCCGATACGTATCGGAAGTGTAGGGAGGCTTTGGAAAAGGGAAACAGGAAAACGGTTAAGGATCAAGGGCTAACGGACAACGAAAACTTCGTTCGTGAAATCTACGCCCCCTTTACCGTAGAAGATATCAATCAGAAAATCGTTGAGATATTACGACCCTGTGGCATGCAGACACCCGTTGAGTTGGTGTTCCAAACCATAGAGGGCTTGCATAAGGCTTGTCCCCATCATCCAGGTGATTGGTATTTCACGGGCCACTACCCAACGCCAGGTGGCATCTGCTTAGTGAATCAGGCGTTTGTGAATTATGTAGAACAGGTTTTAAAGTTGCAGCTATAATGATGAAAAGACGTGCAAAATTAATACTCGATAACGGCACGCAGTTCTACGGTTGGTCGTTTGGTTATGAAGCCTTTGCAGTTGGCGAGGTGGTGTTCAACACCGCTATGACGGGTTATCCAGAGAGTCTGACTGACCCAAGCTATGCAGGACAGATTCTGGTAACCACCTATCCGTTGATTGGCAACTATGGCGTGCCTGATACAGGTCTTGGGAAAAACGGTTTGCCGCTGTTTATGGAAAGCGAAAAGATACATGTCAAGGCATTGGTTGTGGCTGATTATAGCGAGGCATATTCCCATTGGAACGCAAATGAGTCGCTGGCCACCTGGTTGAAGCGTGAGAAGATTGTGGCCATATCAGGTATTGATACCCGCCGACTTACGATGATGTTGAGAGAACGAGGCGTGATGATGGGAAAGATTGAAATTGAGGGTTTGTCATCGATTGATAATCAATATCATGCGGATTATGGTTCTGTGAATTGGGTGGAACAGGTGAGCTGCAAAGAGGTTATAACCTATAAGCCGGAAGGATCGATTGTCAACAAGAAAGTGGTTTTAGTCGATTGCGGCGTCAAGGCCTACATCATCCGTTGCTTGCTGCGTCGCGGCATTGAAGTGATACGGGTACCTTGGGACTACGACTTCAATCAGTTGGAGTTCGATGGTCTGTTCTTGGCGAACGGTCCTGGCGACCCAGAGCGTTGCGGAGAAACAGTGGAGCACATTCGCACATTCCTGCAAAACGAGCATGTAAGACCTTGCATGGGAATCTGTTTAGGCAACCAGTTGCTGGCCAAGGCTGCTGGTGCAAAGACCTATAAGTTGAAATATGGACATCGCTCTCATAACCAGCCTGTACAGAAGGTGGGTACCACCCAGTGCTTCATCACCTCGCAGAATCATGGTTATGCGGTGGATGACAGCACGTTGCCAGCAGATTGGCAGCCGCTGTTTGTCAACATGAACGATGGGTCGAACGAAGGCATCCGCCATCAGTCGATGCCTTGGTTCTCTGCACAGTTCCATCCAGAAGCATGTTCTGGTCCTGTGGATACTGAGTTTTTGTTTGATGATTTCGTAAAATTGTTAGGATGATGGAGAGGAAAGATATAAAAAAGGTGTTGCTTTTAGGCAGTGGAGCCTTGAAGATTGGTCAAGCGGGCGAGTTCGACTATAGCGGTGCACAGGCACTGAAGGCCTTGAAGGAAGAAGGCATTCATTCGGTGCTCATCAACCCTAACATCGCTACGGTGCAAACATCAGAAGGTGTGGCAAATACTGTATATTTTCAGCCTGTGCGCAGCGATTTTGTGGAGCGGGTGATCGAGAAAGAACGTCCTGACGGAATCTTGCTGTCCTTTGGTGGACAAACGGCTTTGAACTGTGGTGTAGAGCTTTACCAGAAAGGCGTGTTGGAGAAATATGGCGTCGAAGTGTTGGGAACGCCCGTGCAGGCCATCATCGATACGGAAGACCGCGACTTGTTTGTGAAACGACTCGACGAGATTGGGGTGAAAACCATCAAGAGTCATGCCTGTGAAAGCGTGGAAGAGGTGCAGCAGGCAGCCCACGAATTGGGGTTCCCTGTAATACTGAGGGCAGCATACGCCTTAGGCGGACTCGGCTCTGGCTTCTGCGAAAACGATGAGGAACTGCTGGTGCAAGCAGAAGAAGCTTTCTCGTTCTCGCCACAGGTGCTGGTGGAGAAATCCCTGAAAGGCTGGAAAGAAATAGAGTATGAGGTTGTTAGAGACCGCTACAACAACTGCATCACTGTGTGCAACATGGAGAACCTCGACCCATTGGGCATCCATACGGGCGAATCAATAGTTGTGGCTCCCTCGCAGACACTCACCAATTCAGAGTATCACAAACTGCGTGCCTTGGCCATCAAGATTATCTGCCATCTTGGCATTGTGGGCGAATGTAATGTACAATATGCCCTCGACCCTCAATCGGAGGACTACCGAGTGATAGAGGTCAATGCGCGACTGTCTCGTTCTTCAGCATTGGCATCGAAGGCCACGGGCTATCCTTTGGCATTCGTGGCAGCCAAACTGGGTTTGGGCTACGGACTCTTTGAACTGAAGAATAGTGTGACGAAAACCACCAGCGCCTTCTTTGAACCAGCCCTCGACTATGTGGTGGTGAAGATTCCCCGTTGGGATTTGACGAAGTTTCACGGTGTAAAACGAGAACTCGGTTCATCGATGAAGAGCGTGGGAGAGGTGATGGCTATTGGTCGAACTTTTGAGGAAGCCCTTCAGAAAGGCTTGCGTATGATTGGTCAAGGCATGCATGGTTTCGTGGAGAATCATGAAATCAAGATTCCTGACATTGCAACCGCTTTGCATGAGCCAACGGATATGCGCGTTTTCGTGGTGTCGAAAGCGATGAAGGTTGGATACGGCATCGAGCAGATTCACCAACTGACAAAGATTGACCGCTGGTTTCTGCAGAAATTCAAGCACATCATCAACATCGACCAAAGACTGAAAGAATTCTCATACATCACGGAATTCATACAGTTTATGGAAAAAACTGAGCTGTTGGAATACATTGAATCGCCAGAATTTGTAAATTTGCTGCATGAAGCTAAAATATATGGTTTTTCTGACTTTCAGATTGCGCGTGCACTGAATCTTGAAACCATACTGAGCACGGAAAAGGCAGGCCTGCTGGTACGTTCTTGGCGCAAGGAATTGAGCATTATGCCCATTGTAAACCAGATAGATACCCTAGCGGCAGAATACCCTGCCCAAACCAATTATTTGTATATGTCTTATCTTTAAAATATAGAATTATGTGTGGGATTGTAGGTTACATAGGCACTAAGCAAGCCTATCCAATATTGATAAAGGGACTCAAGCGACTGGAATATCGTGGCTACGATAGTGCAGGAGTGGCCATGATTAACCAGAATGGCAGTCTGAATGTGTACAAAACCAAAGGGAAGGTGGATAACCTGACTGACTATTGCACCGACAAGGATGTATCTGGATGTGTGGGCATTGCCCATACGCGCTGGGCTACTCACGGTGAGCCGTCGGCACGAAATGCCCATCCGCACTACTCCCAGAGTCACAATCTGGCCATCATCCACAATGGCATCATTGAAAACTATGCCGAAATCAAGGCGAAGTTGCAGGAGAAGGGTGTGAAGTTTGCCAGTGACACCGACACGGAAGTATTGGTGCAATTGGTGGAATACATCATGACGAAGAAGAAGTTGACGTTGCTTGAAGCGGTGCAGATAGCACTCTATCAAGTGATTGGCGCATACGCTGTTGCCATCCTCGACAAGCGCGATCCAACCCAGATTATCGCAGCTCGCAAGCAGAGTCCGCTGGTGGTGGGCATCGGTGATGGAGAGTTTTTCTTGGGTTCTGATGCCAGTCCGATCATTGAATACACAAATCAAGTGGTATATTTAGAGGATGGAAACATTGCCGTTATCCGCTTGGGCGAGGAATTGAAGGTGATGAGCATCCTGGGTAAGGAGCAGGAACTGCAGGTAAAGAAAGTGGATATCGATTTGGGACAAATAGAGAAGGGCGGCTACAAGCACTTCATGCTGAAGGAGATATTTGAACAGCCTGAGTGTTTGCTCAACTGTATGCGAGGACGCATCAACGTAGAGGGAAGCCAAGTGACACTGTCTGCCTTGATTGACTACCAGAAGCAGTTGCTCGAAGCCAAGCGCTTCGTCATTGTGGCCTGTGGCACCTCGTGGCATGCAGCACTTATCGGCAAACAACTCATCGAGAATCTCTGTCGCATTCCGTGTGAGGTGGAATATGCCTCTGAGTTCCGCTACCGCAATCCAGTTGTGGGAAAGGATGATGTGGTGATCGCTATCTCGCAGAGTGGCGAAACGGCTGATACCTTGGCTGCCATACAATTGGCAAAAGAAAGGGGCGCCTTTATCTATGGCATTTGCAACGCCATAGGTTCGAGCATCCCTCGTGCCACCGATACGGGTACTTATATCCATGTGGGACCTGAGATTGGTGTGGCATCCACCAAGGCGTTCACGGGACAGGTTACGGTGTTGTCGATGTTGGCGCTCTGTTTAGCCAACAAGTTGCATACCATCACCACAGAGCAGTATCAGCAAATGGTGAAGGAACTCACTCGCATACCGAAGAAAATGGAACGCGCTTTGCAAACCAACGAGCAGATTGAGCACTTGGCGATGATATTCACCTATGCCAAAAATTGTCTGTATCTGGGTCGTGGCTACAACTATCCTGTGGCTTTGGAAGGAGCATTGAAGTTGAAGGAAATCAGCTATATCCATGCAGAAGGCTATCCCGCAGCAGAGATGAAGCATGGCCCCATTGCCTTGATTGATTCCGAGATGCCTGTGTTTGTCATCGCTACTCGCGACAGACTGTATGAAAAGGTGCTCTCTAACATCCAAGAGGTGCGGGCACGCGGTGGTAGAGTTACAGCATTGGTGACAGCTGGCGATGAGCTGATTAGCCAATATGCCGACCATGTGATTGAGTTGCCTGATACACTGGAATGTTTCCAGCCACTCATTGCCTCCATCCCTCTGCAACTATTGGCCTATCACATTGCTGTATGCAAGGGCAAGGATGTGGACAGACCTCGCAACCTGGCAAAAAGTGTAACTGTAGAATAATAGATAATCAAATAATTATAAGATATGTGTGGAATAGTCGCTATACTGAATGTTCAGCAACAAAGTGCAGAACTCAGACAGAAAGCATTGAAGATGAGTCAAAAAATCCGCCATCGTGGTCCCGACTGGAGTGGTATCTATTGTGGCGGTAGTGCCATTCTCGCCCACGAGCGATTGAGTATTGTGGATCCAGAGAGTGGGGGACAACCATTGTTCTCGCCAGACCGCAAGCAGGTGCTGGCGGTAAATGGTGAGATTTATAATCATCAGGAGATTCGTCGCCGATATGCAGGTCAATATGAGTTTCAGACAGGCAGCGACTGCGAGGTAATCTTGGCACTTTATCGTGAGAAAGGTGTCAATTTCCTGGAAGATTTGAGTGGTATTTTTGCCTTCGTACTTTACGATGAAGCGCGCGATGAGTTCCTGATTGCCCGCGATCCCATTGGTGTCATACCTCTTTACATCGGCTTCGACAGCGATGGCACCGTGTATGTTGCCTCAGAGTTGAAAGCTCTCGAGGGTCAATGTGAACGTTTTGAGCCTTTCCTGCCTGGGCACTATTATTGGAGTCGTCAACCCGGAATGCAGCGTTATTATAGTCGCGACTGGTTTGATTATGAGGCTGTCAAGAATAATCCTGCTTCAAGCGAAGCCATTCATGATGCCCTCAACGATGCGGTAAAGCGCCAACTGATGAGCGATGTGCCATACGGTGTGCTGCTTTCTGGTGGCTTGGATTCGAGCGTCATCTCTGCCATAGCTGAGAAGTATGCCGAGATGCGCATTGAGGACGATTCCCGCACAAAAGCTTACTGGCCACGATTGCACTCTTTTGCTGTAGGACTGAAAGGGGCTCCCGATCTGGCCAAGGCTCGTATGGTTGCCAATCATATAGGTACTGTGCACCACGAACTCAACTATACCATCCAGGAAGGACTCGATGCCATCCGCGATGTTATCTACTTCATTGAAACCTACGATGTGACCACCGTTCGTGCATCTACGCCGATGTACCTGTTGGCTCGTGTCATCAAGTCGATGGGTATCAAGATGGTGCTCAGTGGCGAAGGTGCCGATGAGATTTTCGGTGGTTATCTCTACTTCCACAAAGCGCCCAATGCCCAGGCTTTCCACGAAGAGACTGTTCGCAAGCTCTCCAAGCTCTACCTCTACGACTGCCTGCGAGCCAACAAGAGTTTGAGTGCGTGGGGTGTGGAAGGTCGTGTACCCTTCCTCGACAAGGAGTTCCTGGATGTAGCCATGCGCACCAATCCTGAAGCAAAGATGTGCCCAGGCACTACTATGGAAAAGAAGATCGTTCGTGAAGCCTTTGCTGATATGTTGCCCGCTGAAATAGCGTGGCGACAGAAGGAACAGTTCAGCGA
>CACZRQ010000301.1 GCA_902783615.1 uncultured Bacteroidales bacterium
CGTCCGTTTCCCAAAACACATACTTTCCCTCGAAGCGGCAATCCACCGCCTCAATGTTGCTGCTCTCCTTGATGCTCGATTCGCCCACATGGATAGTGACATTCTCCAACCGTAAGTCATGTGAGGCATAAAGCGGTCGCTCGCCGCCAAATTCCTGATCTCTAATTGTTCTCATAAATTGTGTTTGTCTTGATTAATTCCTCCCTTACGGGCTCAGCGGGGGAGAGTGTACTTATTTGACTCCAACTCCTGCCTCTTAGTCGGAACAAGAAGGCCGCTCCACGCCAGCATAGTTCGATGCACATGGCAATCCATACGCCTCGTAGGCCCATCGTTGGTGCCAGCATCAGCGACAGGCTGAGTCGCACTACCCAGATGCTACCGAGGTTCATTAGGCTCGGTACCAATGTCTTTCCCGAACCCACAAACACGCCGTATGCCACGATACTGGCTGCGAACATCGGCTCTGCCCACGCCTCAATGCGAAGAACTTCCGTACCGAGACTGACCACAGCCGCATCGTTGGATACCATGCCCATCATCTCTGGTGCAAACACTCCCATCAGTACTCCCATCAGCGCCATAATCACCATGCCCAGTCCCACAGAAATCCAAGCGAAACTCCTCATTAAGTCTTTCCGTCTTGCTCCTAAACTCTGACCGACCAGTGTTGTGGCTGCCTCCGAGATACCATAACCGGGCATATAACAGATGCTCTCGATATTGATGCCGAATGTGTTCGCCGCTATTGCCACCGACCCCAACGGTGCAATGATACCTGTGATGGCAATCTGTGCTCCGCACATTACGCCACGTTCCAAACTGATTGGTGATCCAATGATAAATACTTTCTGTAGAGTCTTTTTGCTCGGAACGTATCGTTGGAAATCCCATCGCCCTAATAGTTCCGTATCGAGTGCAAAACGTAATTGCTCATCCCGCACCGACATGAAATAGAGCATCAGCACCATTGTAATCGCATACCCTAAGAATGTTCCCCAAGCAGCACCCGCTGTGCCCATGTCCAATATGAAGATGAAGATGTAATTAAATATCACATCCAGCACACACATCAGCGCATTCAGTAAGCTCGGCACCTTGATATTGCCGCTGCACCGAAGACTTCCTGCGGCCAGCATGTTGATTTCCAATACTGGCAGTGCCAATGCCACGATGGTAAAATATTCGGATGCTCCTGCGCATATCTCCTCATTTGCTCCCAGCCATATTGGCAGGTAAGGGGCAATGATGAGACCAATCAGCATGAGTATTAGACTAAATGAAATTCCTGCAAAAAGTCCTTGTCGGATGATATTCCTCGCTCCACGCAGATCCTCTCCTCCTACATGATGTGCCACTTGTACCGAGAATCCCGCTGCAAACGCAGAACACAATCCTCCGAATAGCCAAATCGTTGTCGATACCAGTCCCACCGTGGCTGATTCCTTCGTGCCCAAGTGTCCCAACATCGCTGCATCGATAATCTGCATCGCCACCGACGAAATCTGCGCCACCATGGCTGGCAAACTCAATAGCACAGTCAGTCGCAACTTCTCGTGCCACGACATATCCCGTGCTCCCTTCCTGACCAGCGCCAGCAATTCGTCTTTCGACAAGCTCATTTGTTTTTTGTGTATCTCTTTGCGTTTGTTCTCTTTATTATCTGTTTCTTGGGTTTTCCCGCTGAGTCTCTTTCCTACTTCAGTACCTCTGCCACAGCCTTCTCTACGCCATCTCCTCTCAGATTCCTCTTCACAATCTTTCCGTCAGGCCCAAACAATATAATCTGTGGAATTCCACTGATTCCATACGCATTGCTTCCTGCATATTGTGCATTCATAATCTGAGGATAAGGAATATTCATCTGCTCGATGGCCTTCTTCGTGTCTTCTGGCTTGTCCCAAGTGGCCACACCAAGCACCTCAAACTTGTCTCCCTTATATTGATTATATACTTTAATCAGATTAGGAATCTCAGCCCTGCAAGGACCGCACCAGCTTGCCCAGAAATCTACCAGCACATACTTGCCCTTACCCACATAGTCCGAAAGTTTTGTCACCTTCCCTTCATACTCAGCCTCGAAGTCTTTGAACATTTTCCCTTCAGCCGTTTCCAATTGTATCAGCCATGTCTTCTTGGCTTCCTGAATCTTCTCATCATTCTTGAAGTATTCATTCCCGTCAACCAGTTTGAGAAGATCTTCTGTCTTCATCAAGTAAGCCAGCAGATTGGTGACCACGTATGCTCCGGCCTCGTTTGGATTTTCCTTTGCAAATTCCGTGATGATCTTAGTAGCCTGTGCATTATCGTCTTCAGGCACACCTTCAAGTTTCTTCATGAGTGGCTCCAGCATGGTCTGCAAGTCATTCTTTGCTCCTACCTTTGTAGCTGGCACAGCATCTTGTGCATAACTCGTTGCAGCCATCATCATCAGTGCTGCAAACAATATCAACATCTTTTTCATTTTCTTTTTCTTTTTATTTGTGATTAATATGGATTAATATTTCATTTATTTCCCTCCAGCAGGCAAGAACTTCAGCCAGAAATTCTCCATGGTCTTCATCAGATGCCAAGTGGTTCCCTCTCGCTCGCTGATGCTATGGGTGCGCATAGGGTAGGAGACCTGATAGAACATTTTTCCTTCCTCGATGAGTTTGTTGACCAGCATCTCGCAGTTTTGGTAATGCACATTGTCATCGCCTGTACCATGAATTAAAAGCAGATTGCCCTCCAAATCTTCGGCGTATGTGATAGGCGACCCCTTCTCGTAACCTTCAGGATTATTTTGTGGTGTGTTCATGTAGCGTTCCTGATAGATGGTGTCATAGAGTCGTTGGTCAGCTACGAAAGCTATGGCGATGCCCGTCTTGAACACCTCTGGATAGCGGAACATGCAGTTGAGGGTTTGGCTGCCACCACCACTCCAGCCTGTGATGCCGATACGTTCCGTGTCGATGAATGGGTATTGACGAGCTAAATCAAGGATGCCCTGTGCCTGATCTTCGCTGGCAAAAGTTCCCACCTCACCGTAGATGCATTTCCTCCACTCCCTGCCACGAGGAGCCGCAGCCCCACGATTGTCGATGCTTACGATGATGTAGCCGAGACTAGCCAGATACTGATGCCATGTTTTGCCCGACCATACATCTTGTACGGTCGAATTGGCTGGCTCTCCATAGACGTCAATAATCACAGGATATTTTTTGCTCGCATCAAAGTTGTACGGCTTAATTATCCAAGCGTCGAGCATCACTTCACCTGATTTCACCTTCACAAACTCCTTGGGATGCACGCCCATCTCATCGAATTCTTTTTGTGCGGCGCTGTTATCCACAATCTTCCTCACTGTCTTACCTGATGGAAAGGACTGCATTTCAACCTGTGGCACCGTCTTGGCATTACTGAATGTATGAACCGCCCAAGTGCAGGTTGGCGACATATTATAACTATGCTGTCCCTTCTGATTAGCGTCACTCACTAGCTCACATTGCCCGTTGCCAAAGAGTTTAGCCCTGTACAGATATCTTTGTGTGGCATTGTCGGGCGAGGCGATGAAATACACATAGCCGCTTTTCTCGTTCAAGCCTACTTGACTAATCACGTCGAAGTCTCCCTTGGTGATAAGGCTCATCTGCTTGCCATCTGCGCTGACCCGATATAGGTGTCTCCAACCGTCGCGTTCACTCATCCAAGTAAAGTACTTATTGCCTTTCAACCATTGAATGTCGTCATTGGTCTCTACCCAAGCCGCATCGCTGTCCTCGAAAATGGTCTTCAGGCCATTCTGCCCAATCGTTGCCGTCCACACTTTGTTGCAGTGCTGCGGACGATCCATCTGCTGGATGAACATCTGGTTCGTTCCTGGTACAAACTCCATTCTTGGTAGGTAATTGTTACGCTCGTCACCTGGAATGGGTAGCCAAGTTGTTACACCACCTTCAGCGCTTACATAGCCAATCTTTACGGCACTGTTTGTTGTGCCAGCCTTGGGGTAGGGGAAATGTTCCACTGTGGGGTAGATGCTATCGATATTGTTGATAATGTCGAACCATCCCGTTCCGCTCGTGTTACTCTGCCAATAGGCAATATGCTTACCGTCGCCACTCCATCGGAATCCATCTCGACAATCAAACTCCTCCTCATACACCCAGTCGAACGTGCCATTCACAATTGTGTCGTTCCCATCTGTTGTGATGGCCTTGTAGGTCTTCGTCGCCAAGTCCTCCACATAGATGTTGTTCTTGCTCACATACGCCACCTTGCTGGCATCGGGCGAGAACTTCGCAAAC
>CACZRQ010000302.1 GCA_902783615.1 uncultured Bacteroidales bacterium
GGAGTACATGAAGTGGAGACGTGAACATCAGACACCCTTAGACTGATCATTGACGATTGACAATTGACGATTGACTTCGTCCAATTTCGTCACGACTCGGCATAGCTCAAGCAAGCTTGGCTCTGCTCTCGCTGCTCCGAAAAGTGACAATTGACGATTGACTATTAACTCGAAAAGATAATGAAGAAACATATTATGACTTTTGTACTGGCAGCAGCCACGTTGCTGCCAGCAAGGGCGCAATTTCCCATTGAGATGATGAGGAGGCAGATCCAGAACCGCACATCATTTGACATGAAGACAGATGCATGGAATGCCATGTGGATTGAAGTGCCTGGAACACAGCCTAAAGACTATGGCGTGTATTACTTCCGCAAGGATGTTGACCTGAACGCCAAGCCCAGTAAGTTTGTGGTGTATGTAAGCGGTGACACTCGCTATAAGCTCTATGTAAATGGCGAATTGGCTTCATTAGGTCCTGCCCGCAACGACTCTAAGCACTGGAACTACGAAACCGTTGACCTGGCTCCTTACCTCAAAGCAGGCAAGAATGTGTTTGCCGCTCAAGTTTGGAATGAAGGCAATTTCACCCCAGTGCCAAATGCCACCATGCGTTCAGGATTCCTAATGATGGGTGAAGGCGATGCCAAGGTGGTGAATACGGATGAGACATGGAAAGCCATCCAAGACCCTGCTTACGCCCCTATCCGTCAGCAAGTGCCTGGCTATTATGCCTTGGGTGCGGGAGAACAGATTGACATGAGCAAGACTATTGCCCATTGGAAGGATGCTGATGCCGACTTGAGCCAATGGCAGGATGCCAAGCCATACGAGCTGGGTACACCTCACGATACCAATAGCGGTACGGGTGTTTATACAGGTCACATGTTGGTGCCCAGCACACTGCCACAAGTGGAACGTTTTGAGAAGCGCATCAATGCCGTTCGTCAAGACGGTGGTGTGAATATACCGAAGGATTGGCCTGCACAAAAAGCGAACGTAATCATCCCTGCAGGTAAAAAGGTGGAGATCTTGCTTGACCAAGAGGAGTTGACCAATGGATTCTTCCAGTTGAATTTCAGCAAGGGTAATGGCGCCGACATCACCATCCGCTATGCCGAGGCACTCTATACCGATGAGAGAGGACAGCATAAGGGAAACCGTAATGAAGTGGAGGGTAAGAACTTCATCGGTCGTTTCGACAAACTCACCTCCAGTGGCAAAGACAGCCAGCAGTTTACGTCACTCGATTGGCGTACGTTCCGCTATGTGAAACTGGAGATAGAAACCAAGGGAGAAGGGTTGGAAATCAATGATGTAAGCAGCATGTTCACAGGTTTTCCGTTCAAGATGAATGCTCAGCTTGACACCGATAATCAGGAGTTGCAGAAGATGATGGAGATTGGCTGGCGTACGGCTCGTCTCTGCGCCATCGAGACCTACACCGACTGTCCTTACTATGAGCAGCTGCAGTATCTGGGCGACACACGCATCCAGGCATTGGTGTCCATCTATAACAGTGGTGACGATACATTGTGGAAAAACTACCTGCTTCAGGCAGACATGAGTCGCAATGCCGAGGGTATCACCATGGGTCGTGCTCCTTCAGAGCTGGCTCAGTACATCACTCCGTATGCGCTGAGCTACATCTATTCCATCCACGACTATATGCGTTATGGCAAAGATCCAGAGGTGGTACTAGACCTTATTCCTGGTGCAGAACAGATTCTGCATTACTTCAGCAAGTATCAGATGGCAGATGGCCGCATCAAGGGTTTGCCGGGCTGGAACTTCTCCGACTGGGTATATAGTGAAGGTTGGCAGATGGGTGTAGCACAGGTAGGTGCCGATGGTGGTGGTGTATTGATGGACATGCAGCTGTTGTTGGCATTGCAGATGATGTCAGAATTAGAGAGCATGCAAGGCAATACCTTCATGAGCAATAAATATGCGAAGGAAGCCGAGCATCTGAAGCAAGGCATCCAGAACGCATATTGGGATGCAAGCAAAGGTCTGTATGCACAGACCAGCGAGAAGAAGCTCTTCTCTCAGCACGCCAATGCTTTGGCTATCCTCACCGACATGGTGACAGGCGAACAGGCAAAGCAGATGGCACAGAAAATGCTGACCGACTCTACCCTCTCCCAGTGCACCGTATATTACAAGTTCTACCTGCACGAGGCTTTGGTAAAGGCAGGCTTGGGCGATGATTTCCTGAACTGGCTTGACATTTGGCGTGAGAACATCCGCATGGGTTTGACCACCTGGGGTGAAACCAGCGATGTGGATGGCACACGAAGCGATTGCCATGCTTGGGGTGCAAGTCCCAACATTGAGTTCTTCCGCACACTCCTGGGCATCGACAGCGCAGCTCCTCAGTTTGCGAAAGTGAAGATTGAGCCTCATCTGGGTGATATCAAGAAGATTGGGGGCACCATGCCTCACCCACAGGGTAACATCCAGGTGAATTACCAGAAGAATGGCAATGCCCTGAAGGCTGAGATTGAATTGCCAGCTGGCATAAATGGTACGCTGGTTTGGGCAGGCAGGAGCTACGAACTCAAGGGAGGCAAGAATAACATTGAAGCAAAGTGATTGTTTTACAAATAAAAAACGGATAAATGTTGATTAAGAAAATATTCTATGCAGCAGCTACGCTTGCAGTAGCATGTGCTTGCACCGCCCAGCAAGGCGCTTCTATGGAAGAGCTGCAGCAAGGCTGGGAGAATCCTCCACAGAGTGCCCGCAACCGCGTTTGGTGGCACTGGATGAACGGTAACATCACCAAGGATGGTATCAAGAAGGATTTGCAATGGATGAAGGATACCCGTCAGGGTGGCGTACATAACTTCGACGCTGCGCTGGGTACGCCTACCATCGTGGATAAGCGACTCATCTACATGGATGAGGGTTGGAAGGATGCCTTTGCCTACGCAGTTCAGGTGGCCGACTCACTTGGTTTGGAATTTACTGTAGCTTCAGCACCAGGTTGGAGTTCAACGGGTGGCCCTTGGGTAAGCGAGAAGGACGGTATGAAGAAACTGGTATGGAGTGAAACATCTGCTACAGGTTCAGTAGATATGGCTCTCCCTGAGCCTCCTCACACCACAGGTGCCTTCTTGGATGGTAGCGCAGCGGGTCGTGGATCAGGTTCCGTCCTTGAATACTACGAAGACATTGCTGTCATTGCAGTGAAGCAGCCAGCAGGTCGCCAAAGTGCAGCAAGCATGGGTGCCAAGGTTACATCAAGCGGTGGCAACTTCACCTTAGAACAGCTCACCAATGGCAAGCTCTCAGATGCCGTCATGCTGCCTCGCGATGATAGAGCTGGTTTTGCTTGGATTCAGTATGAGTTTCCACAACCTGTTACCATCAAGTCACTGAAGATGGTAGGTGCAGGCGGTGGAGGTTATGGCGGTGGTCCCGCAACCACTCAACTGGAAGCCAGCGATGATGGTAAGACCTTCACCACGGTTTGCGATGTGCGTGGTGGCAGTGTATCTCAGGTAACCTTGAGCATTCCTCCCACAACAGCGAAGTATTTCCGTGTAAAGGTGGCCAATCCTCGTGCTGCTGGCGAAGGCTTCTTCGGCATGGGAGGCGGACCTTCTGCTCCTCCTGCCGGCACTCAAATTGCCGAATTGGAACTCTATCCCTATTCAAGGGTACATCGCTTTGAGGACAAGGCTGCTTTCTCATCGGCATCTAATCTCACGGCTGTGCCTACCCAAGAAGTTGAGGGAGAGGCATTCCCTACCAAGGATGATGTGGTGGATGTTACAGAGTACTATCAGAATGGCAAGCTTACGTGGAATGCTCCCGAAGGTGAGTGGAAGATTATCCGCTATGGATGGTCACTCACTGGCAAGCAGAATCACCCTGCTCCAGTAGAGGCAACAGGTCTGGAAGTGGATAAGTTGGATCCAGATGCATGGACCCGTTATTTCCACACCTATTTGGATATGTATAAGAACGCTTCCGGTGGCATGATGGGTCAGCGTGGTGTACAGTATGTGCTGACCGACAGCTATGAGGCTGAGTGCGAGACGTGGACACCTGCCATGTTCAACGAGTTCCAGAATCGCAGAGGCTATGACCTCAAAACGTGGCTCCCTGTGCTCTCTGGCGAAATCATTGGTTCACCTAAGCAGAGCGATGCCTTCCTCTTCGACTGGCGTGCTACCATCGGTGAGTTGATTGCCGACAATTATACTTTGCTCTCTAAGATTGCCAAGGAAGAATATGGTATGCTGGGAAGATATACGGAAAGTCATGAAGGTGGACGTGCCTACGTAGGCGATGGTATGGATTTGAAGGCTACCGCTGAAGTGCCTATGAGTGCCATGTGGGTAACGGCTCCCTGGGTACCAGTGGGTCCTGATGGCCAGCCCGACATGAGCGTATATGATGCTGACGACAAAGAATCGGCTTCTGTGGCACATATCTATGGTCAGAACATTGCAGCTGCTGAATCGATGACAGCACCTGGTGGAGGCGGTAAGTCGTATTCCTACCACCCGGGAAACTTGAAGTTTGTGGCAGACCGCGAGCTCTCTAACGGCATCAACCGCTTCGTCATTCACGAAAGTGCTCACCAGCCAGACGATGTGCATGTGCCAGGTATGTCGCTGGGTGGCATCGGGCAATGGTTCAACCGTCACGACAGTTGGGCTCCAATGGCAGGCATCTGGGCTGACTATATGTCTCGCAGCTGCTTCATGCTGCAAGCTGGCAAGAATGTGGCTGATGTATTGTATTACTATGGCGAAGATGGCAATGTTACTTCTGTGTTCTCACGCACTCCCGCCATTCCTGCTGGTTATCAGTGGGATTACCTCAATCCTGATGGCTTGCTGAATCACATCTCTTATAACAAAGGACAACTGGTTTCAACTGGTGGCACAGCTTACAAGGTACTGTGGATGGATCGCAATGTTGACTATATGTCAATCCCTGTTCTAAAGAAAATTGCATCTCTCGCACAGGCTGGAGCATGGGTTGGTGGCGTTCGTCCCACTCATCCCGCTTCTCTGACAGACGATGCTGCCGAGTTTGCATCTCTCGTTGCTGACATCTGGGACAGTGGACGCAAGAATGTGGTGGAAACCAAGGAGCTTGGTGATTTCCTCAAGGCTGCTGGCGTAGCGCAGGATGTGACCATCTCTGCAGGTTACAAGTTCCTGCACCGCACCCACCCCGCTGCTGAGATTTACTGGATCAACAAGCCTGCTAAGGATTACCAGCAGGTGACCCTGTCCTTCCGTGTCAGCGGTTTGAAGCCAATGCTCTGGCACCCAGATAGTGGCTTACAGGAAGAAGTTTCATATACCCAGAACAATGGCCGTACCGAAGTGTCACTGAACTTGGTTCCTGATGATGCTGTATTCGTGGTGTTCTCAGGTAAGGCAGAGAATGCTTATACAGTTCCTGCGGTAGAGAAGAAGAGCGAAACGGCATTGGAAGGTACATGGACCGTTAAATTCCAAGAGAAGCGTGGTGCTCCTGCATCGGCAGAGTTGGCAACCCTTGGCAGCTACACAGAATCGCCAGAACCTGGCATCAAGTATTTCTCCGGCATAGCCAGCTATACCAAAGCTTTCGAGATTCAGCCTGAAGAAAAGATGATTCTTGACCTTGGCAATGTAGCCGATTTGGCAGAGGTATATGTGAATGGCGAGTATTGCGGTGCCGCTTGGAAGGAGCCTTACAAAGTGGACATATCTCAGGCAGTTAAAGCTGGGGTAAATACCCTTGAGGTAAAAGTTGCCAATGTATGGGTGAACCGCCTGATTGGTGATGAGCAGCCTGGCGCCACCCGCATCGGCTGGACAGATTCCCAAGGGTTCAACGGCAGTGAACCTCTGGTTCCAGCAGGACTCCTTGGACCTGTCAAGATTGTCAGCTATTGAACAAAGACGCTCAAGAGGTGGTAAGATGCCACTTCTTGAGCGTTCTTGGCATCTATAGTTTTGCCCAAATGTGGGTCAAAAAGCATAGATTTGGACAAAAACCCACCACTTTTCATCCAAATGTGGGGTAAAAAGTATAGATTTGGACAAAAACTATTGGTTTGTTCATTTTTTTATTCGTATCTTTGCCACCATCCTTAATTCCGCAGCACTTTAGTTTAACTTTCTTTATAAGTACCTGAGCAACTTTTTGTTGCTCAGGATTTGGGCATGTCAGATTTTTCAC
>CACZRQ010000303.1 GCA_902783615.1 uncultured Bacteroidales bacterium
CGGCGACTTCCACCCGCACTTCGACTCGAAGAAGGAGATGATATGGGTTGGTGGTGGTGCCGGTATGGCTCCGTTGCGTGCTCAGATCATGCACATGACCAAGACACTGCATACCACCGATCGTGAGATGCATTACTTCTATGGTGCTCGTGCACTGAATGAGGTGTTCTATCTCGACGACTTCCTCGGATTGGAGAAGGAGTTCCCGAACTTCCACTTCCACTTGGCTCTTGACCGTCCGGATCCTGCTGCAGATGCTGCTGGTGTGAAATACACTGCTGGCTTCGTTCATCAGGTGATGTACAATGACTATCTGAAGGATCATGAGGCTCCAGAGGATATCGAGTACTATATGTGCGGTCCTGGCCCAATGTCAAAGGCTGTAGAAGGCTTGCTCTATGATTTGGGTGTTCCTTCACAGAACTTGATGTTTGATAACTTTGCATAATGGTGCTTACACCATATATATTATTAAGGCGGAGCCAATAGGCTTCGCCTTAATTTAAAATCAACTATATGAATAACGAGATTATAATTCTGGGTACAGGCAACGCTATGGTGACACGTTGCTACAACACTTGCTTTATCGTGCGTAGCGAAAGTGGGAGCATGATGCTCGTGGATGCAGGTGGAGGCAATGGCATCTTGTCGCAATTACAGAAGGCAGGCGTGGGATGCGAGGAAATCGATGACCTTTTCATCACTCATGCTCACACCGACCATGTCTTAGGTGTAATCTGGCTGATGCGTATGGCTTTGCAATACCAAAAGCCAAAGCTGTTACGCATTCACAGTCATAAGAAAGTGCTCGATCTGATAGACCATATTGCTCGACAGACACTGCCTCAGAAACAGGTGGATAGGTTGGGTATAAACGTGGTGTATGATGAGCTCAATGATGGCGATAGCTTTGAGGCAGGCGATATGCATGTGCAGTGCTTCGACATCCATTCTACCAAGGAAAAGCAATATGGCTTTACCGTTACCTTTGCCAATGGCAAACGTCTTGCTTGCTTGGGCGATGAGCCTTATTGCGAGGAGAACGAACCTTACGTGAAAGGGGCTGACTGGATGATGAGCGAGGCATTCTGTCTATATGCCGACAGAGAGCGTTTCCAACCTTACAAGAAACATCACAGCACTGCCCTCGATGCCGCACGATTGGCTAAGAATTTGGGCGTGCTTAACCTCATTCTCTATCATACCGAGGATAAGACCTTGGATACTCGTAAGGAGCGTTATTCTGCTGAGGCTCAGTCGGTATATGATGGCCAAGTTTTCGTTCCCTACGATTTGGAACGCATCGCCATCGTATAATTTGTCGGCAATGTTATTTCTTTAGTGTTTGGCCAACCACCAGTCAATCAGTTTACGGGCGATACTCATCTTTTTGGGTATCTCCGGTAGATTGTCTTTGCCATAGAAAGCGCCAGCACTCAATTCATCTTCCTGTAGTTTAATGGTACCACTCTCATATTCTGCGGTAAAGCCCACCATCAGACCACTAGGGTAGGGCCAAGTCTGACTGCCAAAGTATTGCAGGTTCTTGATGGTAAGTCCTGTTTCTTCCTTCACCTCACGATGTACGCACTGCTCCAGACTCTCGCCAGCTTCCAAGAAACCAGCTACTAAGCCATAGTAATTACGCTTGAATGCACGGTTGTGCACCAGCAGTATCTCGTCACCTTTTTGTATCAATACGATAATGGCAGTTGCGATAGGAGGATACATCTCCAACCCGCACTTGGGACATTTTTTCATGATTGGCGTTTCCTGCACGGTAGGCACTCCGCAGGTAGGACAATAATGGCTATGCTTATCCCAATAAAGTATCTGGGCGGCTTTACCTCCACAGAGGTAATCTTCCAGAGGGATATAGTTGAAGGAATCACGAAGCCCTATCAGCTTCCATTGGTCGTTTATCCCATTGAGCCCATCAAGCCCATCAATTTCAAATGTCTTCACCTTCACCCCATCGTTCATCGTCACCTCATGCACTTTGTGCCCTTCCGGCACAGTCACAGGAGGTTCATCACCTTCAGGTACCAGCAGGTTATCACCCTGTTGCTTCAGCAACAACTGACCATAATAAAAAACAAACCATTTCATCTCTTTATTTTTCGTTTGTTCAAGGCTGCCCAATAGCGTTGTGCATTGTTGACATGTTCGCGATAGGTAACCGCAAAGTTGTGTGTGCCAGAGAAATCTTCCTTGGCGCACATATAAAGATAGTTGTGATGGGCATAGTTCAACACGGCATCTAAGCCCGTCACCGAAGGGATGCGAATGGGACCTGGAGGCAAACCTTTATGCAGATAAGTGTTGTAGGGCGACTCAACATTTAGGTCGGAGTTGAGGATGCGACGAATGCCAAACTCCTGCAAAGCAAACTTGATAGTAGGGTCTGCCTGCAAGGGCATGCCTATGCGCAGACGGTTGTAATACAAGCCTGCCACTGCTGGCTTTTCTGGGTTGTTGTTCGTCTCTTCCTCCACTATAGAAGCAAGCGTAGCCACCTCGTTTTCTGTCAGTCCCATTTCCTTTGCTTTAGCCGTTCGACTGGTGCTCCAAAATCGCTTATGTTCTGTCCTCATGCGGTCGAAAAACTCGTTTACAGAAATATCCCAATACATCTCATAGGTGTCAGGAATAAACAGAGCAGGCATAGTCTCTTTCGTATAGCCCATCTTCGCTTGGAATGCAGAATCATACATCAGTGTGGCAATCTCCACAGAGTCTATCATCAGTTGCCTGCCCACTTGTCCTGCCAGCCTTTTCATGGTTCGGGCACTGTTAATGGTGATGTTCATCGGCGTCTGATAGCCTCGCCAGATGCGGCTAAACACATGATACACACTCTCTCCATTACGAATTTCATAACGTCCAGTCCGAATGCTCTCAGGATAATGACGATACTCGCTCATCCATTTAAAACCATGAAAGTCCTTCACATGACCTACTTCCTCCACTTTCACATACACTGAGTCGGCCGTATCGTCACGGTCAATATACACGTATGCTGTCTGAGGGGGAAAGAATTGCGGAGCCATGAAATAGTAATAGAAAGCCCCTCCGATGGCGCAAGCCAGCAGAATGATGGCGAGAAAACTGCCGATGAGGATATTTCGTGTGCGTTTCTGCATAACCTTATCCGTAAATAAACGAGGAGATGCCTTGCGAAGCATCTCCTCCAGTTTTTGAGCCACTTGCCAGACTTGAACTGGCGACCTACGCGTTACGAATGCGTTGCTCTACCGACTGAGCTAAAGTGGCGATGCATGA
>CACZRQ010000304.1 GCA_902783615.1 uncultured Bacteroidales bacterium
GTTAAATACATCGGACTTGGTGAGGGTATGAGAGACTTGCAACTCTTTAATAAGCGTCAGTTTGTTGATTCACTTTTTAATGAAGATAAATGATGAAAAAGACTTTTATAGAAGGTTTGGTGATAGGATTGGCGTGTGGCGCTTTTGCTGCATGTCTGTTCTTTTTGAAGTAAAGATTAAACGCATAGAATTTTGAAATCAGTAGATATTATATCCTTGGGCTGCTCTAAGAATCTCGTTGACAGCGAGATGCTGATGGGCTTGATGGAGGCAAATGGCTATCAGTGTACACACGACAGCGACGATCCCCAGGGAGAGATTGTCGTGGTGAACACCTGTGGCTTTATCAACGATGCTAAAGAAGAAAGCATCAACACCATCCTTGAATTTGCGCAGGCAAAGACTGAAGGAAGGATTGAAAAGCTTTTTGTAATGGGTTGTTTGTCAGAAAGATATCTTGCTGATTTAGAAAAAGAGATTCCTGAGGTTGATGGGTGGTATGGCAAATTCAATTATCGACAATTATTGAAGGATCTGGAAGGTGAGAATTTTGCTGTATGTGAAGGTAAACGCCATGTTACCACACCTCGTCATTATGCCTATCTGAAGATTTCCGAGGGATGTGACCGTCACTGTGCTTATTGTGCAATACCTCTGATTACTGGGCGTCATCAGAGTCGTCCGATGGCAGAGATTCTCGATGAGGTACGCCAGCTGGTGAAAGACGGTACGAAGGAGTTTAATGTGATTGCTCAGGAGTTAACTTACTATGGTGTTGATATTGATGGAAAACAGCATATTGCCGAACTGATTGAGCAGATGGCTGATATCCCGGGTGTGGAATGGATCCGTTTGCATTATGCTTATCCAACCCATTTCCCGTGGGACCTCTTACGGGTTATTCGTGAGAAGAAGAATGTCTGTAAGTATCTCGATATAGCGCTCCAGCATATCTCTGATAATATGCTTAGTCGGATGCAGCGCCACGTGACAAAGGCTGAAACCTATGAACTGATTGAACGTCTGCGCAGGGAAGTGCCAGGCATTCATATCCGTACCACGTTGATGGTCGGTTTCCCAGGAGAGACGGAGGAAGACTTTGATGAACTAATGGCATTCGTGAGATGGGCCCGTTTCGAGCGTATGGGTGCTTTCGCCTATTCAGAAGAAGAGGGTACATATTCCGCAGAGCATTATGAAGACGACATTCCTGAAGAGGTGAAGCAGTACCGTTTGGATAAGCTGATGCGCATCCAGCAGAATATCAGTGCAGAATTGGAGGCTGAGAAGGTTGGTAAGACCTTCAGGGTCATTATCGACAGGCGTGAAGGTGACTATTATGTCGGGCGGACTGAATATTGTTCACCAGAGGTGGATCCAGAGGTTCTTATTCCGGTGTCGGAGTGCCCCTTGGTCATTGGTGATTTCTACGATGTGAAAGTTACAGACTCAGAGGAGTTTGATTTGTATGGAACAACAATCAAATAAGTGATATGACTAACAAGGACTTTGTAGCAGATCTTGCCCAGCGTTCCGGCTATTCGGCTGAGGATGTACAGCGGATGGTGAACGATGTCGTGGAAACAATGGGCGACGTTTTTCAGGAAGACAATGCTGTACTCATTCCGACGTTCGGGACCTTTGAAGTTAAGAAAAAACTGGAGCGTGTCATGGTGAATCCATCGACAGGACAGCGCATGCTTGTCCCGCCTAAACTGGTGCTGGGTTTCAAGCCGAACGTGAACTGGAAGGAACGTGTAAAGAATGGAGGAAGCGAGTGATGGGAAAGGTGACGATACAGGATATCTGTAAAGTGCTGGTAGAGCGTAAGGGACTTAACAAAAAGGACGCCTCCAATTTTGTCAATATGATGTTCGACACGATCCAGCAAGGCTTGGAGCGTGATTTGTTGGTGAAAGTCAAGGGACTCGGCACTTTCAAGATTATCGATGTGGATTCCCGTGAGAGTGTGAATGTCAACACGGGTGAACGTGTGCTGATCGAAGGTCATAGCAAAATCACCTTTGTTCCTGATGCACTGATGAAGGAACTGGTGAACAAGCCGTTCTCTCAGTTTGAGACGGTTGTGCTCAATGAGGGTGTCGAGTTCGATGATGTTACAGGTGAAGCGCCTTCTGTGCCATTGGTTGAGTTTGGGGCTGATGGCTCTCAAAGGAATCCCATATTGTTAGGTGAGATTGAAACGCCCAAAGAGCCAGAAGTGCCTAAGGAACCCGTGTCCTCAACTGATCCTTTAGCTTCAAATCCGACTGAGCCAGATATGGAAGAGTCTGTTTATGAAGATGATACCGATGGGTATAAAGGAGATTCCTCTAATGGAAAAAAATGGCCCTATGTGGTTGTGGCTTGTCTGATAGGTCTTGCTGGTGGTTATTTGATGGGTAATTACTTCCCTTTCACTGGCCATCAATCGGTGAGCCAGGAGGTGGTTGAGGCCCAGGCTGTCCAGACGGTCCAGAAAGTACAGAAAGTCCAAACAGTTCAGGCTATTGTTCCACCGGTAAACGAAGATTCCACTGGCTTGAAGCCTGTTGTTGAAGAGCCGAAGGCGGAGGCTCCTGCTACAGAGCCAGAGGTAGAAAAGACTAAACCTGCAGAGACTGTTGAGAAAAAGACTTCAGAATTGGCAGAAACTAAGATACAGCCTGAAAAAAAGCCTACCCCTGTTGAGCAGAAGCCTTTCAAGAAAAAAGACAAATATGCAGCTATGGATGCCCGTGTGCGTTATGGTGCCTATCGTATCGTGGGTATGGCCCAGACGGTCAGGGCGAATAAAGGTGAGACTGTGTTCAAATTGTCTCGTCGAATACTGGGACCTGGCATGGAGTGTTATGTGGAGGTATATAACAACCTAAAGGCATCAACGCCATTGAGAGAAGGCCAGGAGATCAAGATTCCGAAACTTGAGTTGAAGAAGAAAAAGAAAGCTCAGAGACTGTGAATGAATAGAGAATAATGAAAAAGTTTCTTAAAACTTAGGTTTTGGGAAA
>CACZRQ010000305.1 GCA_902783615.1 uncultured Bacteroidales bacterium
ATACCCAGGAAGAATGCAAATATCATATTGTCCACGAAAATAGAGCGGACGATTAAGCTAAAGAAATGTTCCATACTCTTTCAATTTTTACTTTTCTTGCAATTCTTTATTGTGGGCACGCTGGTACCAGATGATGCAACCCACGATGATCAGTGCCATCGGAGACATTACCATCAGACCGTTGTTGATGTAACCCAAATCCTTCATCCAATCATAGTTCAACAGGTTGAAACCAAGCAGGGTACCTGAACCGAGAATTTCACGGAACACAGCCACAATCACCAGAATCTTAGCATAACCCAACCCGTTGCCAACACCATCAAGGAACGATTCCCAAGGACCATTCTGCATAGCGAACGCTTCCAGGCGACCCATCAGGATACAGTTGGTAATAATCAGACCTACATACACTGAAAGCTGAACGCTAACGTCATAAGCGAACGCTTTCAGAATCTCACTAACGATAGTCACTAAACTCGCAACCACCACCAACTGAATGACGATGCGGATGCGATTGGGTACCGTCTTACGCAACAGTGAAATCACCACATTGGCAAAAGCCGTGATGACGGTCACTGCCAGACCCATCACAATGGCAGGCTCCAACTTGCTGGTTACAGCCAGTGCAGAGCAGATACCCAGCACCTGAACGGTAACAGGATTGTTCAAGCCAAGAGGAGTCATGAACACTTCTTTATTTTTAGCTGAAAATAATGCTGACATATTCTTTCCTCCTCTTAATTATTGGTTAAAAAAGCCTTGTAATAATTCAAGCAGTCTTTCAGCATAGCATCTACACCATTAGAGGTCATGGTACCACCAGTGATACCGTCCACTTGGTTATCGCCATTTGCCTGACCACTCTTCACAACCTCCAGAGCTACGTTGCCGTCACGCAACACTTTCTTGCCTTCGAATTGCTTCTGGAAACCAGCATAGCTTTGAATCTCAGCACCCAGACCCGGAGTCTCACCTGCATGAGAGAAATAAGCACCATACACAGTGTCCTTATCCTCGTTCAATGCCACATAACCCCAGATGGCACCCCACAAACCAGCACCAAATACAGGGAACACATACTTCTTCTGACCGTCAATCTCAGCCTCAAACACGTGCAACTGACCATTCTTCTTGAAATCATTCTCAAAGCTAGTCACGAACTTGCCCGAGTAGTCAGAAAGCTGTCCATTCTGGTACAACTTATCGGCCTTCACAATCTTATCAAAGTCGGCTGCAGCATCAGCTGACTCGCGAATGTTCAACGCATACAGAATCTGCTTCTTGGTGTCAAGCTCCACGTTAGCCTCCTGACGGCTGCTGAAAGTAGAGTGAACGAACGACAGCAGAAATGCCACAATAACAACCATTACCGCAGCATAAATGATAGTATAACTATTACTATTGGTATTCATTTTCTTAAACGGTATTAATTGTTAAACTTTAGCAACTCGTTTCTCGCGCTTGCTGATATTGCTCTGAACCACATAGTAGTCAATCAGCGGAGCGAAGATATTCATCAACAGGATGGCAAGCATCATACCCTCTGGATAACCAGGGTTCAACACACGGATGACAATAGCCATCACACCAATTAGGAAGCCGTAGATGTACTTGCCACACTCGGTGCGAGCTGATGTAACAGGGTCGGTAGCCATAAATACTGCACCGAAGCAGAAGCCACCCAACACTAAGTGCTCATACCAAGGTAGGTTAGCCACAGCATTGTCCATGCCAGCTATGTTGAACAACCAAGCAGTCAATGCACCACCTACGAATACGCTCAGCATGGTCTTCCAGCTGGCAACGCCTGTCCACAACAGAATAACAGCACCGATGGCGATGGCAATCACGCTGGTCTCACCGATAGAGCCGGGGATGAAACCCGTCACCATATCAGAGAACTCGTAAGTGACATCCAATCCTGTAGCAGCTTGACCCAGAGGGGTAGCTACCGTAAGGCCGTCAACCGTCTTGCCTAAACCCAGGATGCTATCGCCTGATACCCAAACGGCATCACCAGACATCTTGGTAGGATAAGCGAAAAACAGGAATGCACGGGTAATTAAAGCTACGTTGAACACATTCATACCCGTACCACCGAATACCTCTTTTGCGAAGATAACAGCAAAAGCAGTTGCAATAGCCAGTATCCACAATGGGCACTCAACTGGCACGATCAATGGAATCAAGATACCTGATACCAGGAAACCTTCCTGAATCTCCTCGTTCTTCCACTGAGCTACAGCAAACTCGATGCCGAGACCCACTACATAAGAAACGATGATTTTTGGCAACACTGCCAGGAAACCATAAAAGAACATAGCCCAGAAGTCGCCCTCTGCGCCAGTAGCATGAAAATGCTGATAGCCCACGTTGTACATACCGAACAACATGGCCGGAATCAGCGCAATCACCACCAATGACATGATTCGTTTGCTGTCAATGGCATCATGGATATGCGTTCCGGATTTCGCAGTGTTGTTAGGCACGAAGAGGAAAGTTTCGAAGCCATCAAACACAGAGCGAAATGCGTGCAATTTGCCGCCTTCCTCGAAGTTCGGCTTTATCTTATCCAGATAATTTCTTAACGCGCTCATTTTTATAATTGAGTTTTAGTTTTTAATTTACGCCATTTCAGCACGAAGTGCATCGAGTCCCTCGCGAACGATGCGTTGCACCTCAACCTTAGAAGAACATACGAACTCGCAAAGAGCAAAGTCTTCGGGAGCTACCTCATAGATGCCCAACGCCTCCATCTTGTCAATGTCGCCGGCGATAATAGCCTTTACCAAATATTCAGGATAAATGTCCATTGGGAACACGTTGTCGTATTCGCCCGACATAATCATGTGACGTTCACCGCCTTTCACGCGTGCATCCATCACATACTCCTTCTTACCCTGCAACCAGCTGAAATAAGAACGGCTGGTACTGAAATCATTGAAACGTGGCATAATCCATCCGAACATCTCATGAACGTCATTGCCCTCTGGAATGACAGTGAGCTGGTTGTGGAAAGCGCCCAGATAGCTACCCTCTGCATTCACCTGCTTGCCTGTGAGTACGTTACCACTGATGTAACGCAGAGTCTTGCCTGTGGTCACATGACCCTTGAAGATATTGTCGAGCTTAGCACCCATCAACATCTTCACGTAGCAAGGCTTTACAAACTCAGAGCCTGTAAGCGCAACGGTACGGGTGAGATCCACCTTGCCAGTATTGAACAGGCGACCGATGAAAATCACAGCCTCAGCGCCAATAGTCCAAACCACCTCACCCTTGTTCACAGGAGCCACATGGTTGATCTGCACACCCACGTTGCCAGCAGGATGCGGACCATCGAATGCGGTGACGGTCACGTTCTTTGCCTGCATCAGTGCAACGGATTTCTGTTTAACACTCACGCCTAAGTAAGTCTTAGCAATCTTTGCCAAAGCGTCGAGACCTGTCTGGAAATTAGCTTCCTCACCCTTCAGCTGAAGCTCGAAGTCCGGAGCCAAAGGAGCGCTGTCGAAAGCAGACACAAAAATGGCACGTGGTGCATCGTCTGGATTGGCAATCACATCATACGGACGCTGACGGAAGAAAGCAAACAAGCCTGCTTCTAATAATGCGGCCTTCACATCCTCAGCCTTGAGGGCAGCTGCATTCTTCTTTCCGAAGTCAGCAAACTTCTGCTCCTTGTCAGGAGTCACGATGATGTTCATCACCTTACGACGGGCACCTCGCTCAACGCTTGCAACCACGCCACTTACTGGCGAAACAAATTTCACTTCGGGGTGATTCTTGTCGATAAACAAGGGTTCCCCTGCCAGGACACGAGCCTGCTCTTTAACCACCACTTTTGGAGTGACACCAGTAAAATCATCGGGCACAAGAGAGTATGCGTCCGCTGCTGGTACTGTAGTCACTTCATTGGCCGGCTTACCTTTCAGGTTGATGTCGAGGCCTTTGCGTAATTTTATTACATTTGCCATGCGATTATATAAATAATTAGTTTCCGATAATCTTTGCAAAATTAGTGAATATTTAACAAAAAAACGAAGTTATTGC
>CACZRQ010000306.1 GCA_902783615.1 uncultured Bacteroidales bacterium
TAGCGCGTTAAAAGCGGCATACTGTCTGAGCGAAGCGAGTTTTATGCCGCTTAGCGATAAGCAATGCTTTTTTAGCCTCGGAGCATCCAGCCCTTGACTTTTTCTTTGGTTCTTTCTTTTGTGTCAAGACAAAAGAAAGAATAAGATTGCTATGATGTTATTTTTGATAATAATACTGTTATTAGCCAGTTCCTGCTCTTTCCAAGAGCAAAAAGAGGAAACCGTCTTTGACGATACAATGACCCTCCTTTTTACTGGCGACGTCCTCTTAGACAGAGGCGTGCGTCCTTATGCAGAGCATCAGGGCGTGCAGTCCCTGTTTGCGGATGTCGATTCCGTTTTCCGTCAGGCTGATGCCGTTATTATCAATATGGAGTGCCCACTTACCGATGTGGAAACACCTGTCAATAAGCATTATATCTTTAGGGCTGAGCCCCGTTGGGCGAAAGACTTGCAGGCAGCTGGTATCACCCATGCTGCCCTGGCCAACAACCACACCAACGACCAAGGACGACAAGGGCTGCTTTCAACTTACAACTGCCTGAAAGATGCAGGCATACAGCCACTTGGTATTGGCTATACCCAAAAGGAACGTCTGCAACCTGTCATTTTCCAAAAGAATGGGGTAGAGGTGGCCCTCTTCAACAGCGTCACCATCCCTTTGGAAAACTGGTACGACCTCGACGATCGTCCTGGCATCTGCCAAGCCAATGCCTCCATTCTGGCGGATGCCATCCGCTCCTATCGCGCTGGGCATCCCCAAACGAAAATCATTGTCATCCTCCATTGGGGTGTCGAGTTCCAACCTCTTCCTTCCATGCAGCAACGCATCGATGCCCAAAGTCTGATTGCCGCTGGTGCCGATGCCATCATTGGCCATCATCCCCATGTGGTGCAACCCTTGCGTTTCATCAGTGGCAAACCCGTTTTCTTCAGTTTAGGCAACTTTGTATTCGACCAGACTCCTCCCATTGCCAATCAAGCCGTAATGGCCCAACTCACCTTTCAAGGCGACTCCCTCATCGCCACTTCCATCCCCGTGCAAATCAAACAATGCAAACCAAGGATTTGAAATAACATTTGGATAAAAGAAGTGTGTTTTTACGAGTTGCTGGCTTGCAATGTGTTACAACATACGATATGTCGTATGTCATTAATTATTGTAACTCTGGATCAATTAAATACCCTTATAGACATCTACCATCTTGCAAGGGAACCAGAAAGAAGAAACGGTTTTCTTGTTATCTTCCGAATCCATATAGAACTCACCTCCGAACATATCTACAATAGCCCGGCAAATGGCTTGTTTGAATAGAGGGGACTTGACAGCATCTTTCAGAGCTTCATCCTTCTGAATGATTGAGTAGATGTCATCACACTCCAGCTCGGCATGCTCCATGCCCGTATAGCTGATAGAGACATGAAGTCCCCTGCGCTCACAGCTATACCTGATGAAGATGTCGCCCTGCGTAACGTGAAGAGCAGCATCTGTCAGCAGATGCATCATAAGTTGGTGCATGAGATTCGTGTCAAGAACGGCCCTGCAATGAGGTGACAGGTCTGTAGTGACGCGAACGGAGACCTCAGGCTTCGTGTAATTCATCGCCTCGCGTCGATAAGATGCCATCAGTTCTGAAAGGTTGACCTCGATGAATGTAAAGGAAGGGGTGATACCCTCGAACTTTGACATTTCGTGAAGCTGTGAGACATAATCAGTGGTCTCCTTTAAGTTGACATAGATATCAGCCAATGTCTTCTTCACCAGAGCAGGCTTCAAGTCTTCGTCTTTTCCCTCAAGAATCGTGTTGCATGAGTCTGTGATGGATTTCAACGGCGAATGGAGGGTGCGGCTGATATTCTCAATAAACACCGCCTTCAACTGCTCACTCTTCTGAGCACGCTTAACCGCTACATCTAAAAGCGTTGCATAGTGACGATAAACTAATAAGAAACAAATGCCAAAGGCAATTATCAAAATGATGATAGTCAATACTATTGAGCTCATAAAAAACAAAAAAAATTAAATATTATTTACATTTTACCATGCAAAAGTACAATAAAAAAACGGAAATACCAAAAAAAATGTGATATTTTTAGTCGAAAGAGGAAAGCTCAGAAATAATCCTGAGTTCCCTAATCAATTTGTCAATTTTCCTCACTTTTTCTTGCAAATTCATATTATTCTTCTTACTTTTGCAGCATAAAACAATAATGAACTAAAGTTTTGCAAGCCCCTGAAGGGCATTATTACTCAGCTTGTTAGCGTACTTGTGAAACTTGAATAACAGTATCAAATGAAGAAGCTTGTGACCATAGGATTGCTGATGTGCATGGCTGTTAGCCTGCATGCCCAGCGTATCATTCAGACCCAGAGCCTGGAGGATAAGTTGCTGTTGCTTTACGAACTTCCCCTGCAACAGCCCGAGAGTAACGACGCCATTGTGATTACACCTTTCCTTTGCGGACAGCAAGATACCTTGGCTCTACAACCAGTATATGTCAGGGGTGAGAAGAACGCCCGTAAGCTCCTTCGCGATATGAAAGGCAAGGAAGAATTGGTGCCTGCTTACATTCCAGCAGCAGAGGTGTCTGCCTCTTTTGCCCAAGCATCAGAAATCTCCCTTGAAAAACATCCTTGGGTGAAGAATGGATCACTGAAACTTATCGTGATGACAGAAAGGGAACATCGTTCAAAGGTTCAAGCGATAGGACTGGAATCCACAGAACCATTCTTCTATGACTATCCTTAAACGCTATGTTATTTTAGTGCTAAACCATATGTTTACAGGTTGTTAACCTATGATTTGACAACCGTAAACCTATGCTTTTGTAGCCGTAAACCTATGACTTTTTGATGCCACTGTACCTTTTGTGTGAAGGAATGAAGTTACTTATACTAACTTTTATATACGCAGGAAAAAACTAAAAGAAATAAAAAATAGTTAAATGTATATATATAGTAAAAGTCGCGTATGCGAGATTCATTCCTTCACACTTGTCTTCAGAATGGCAATTTGGCTCGGACGGAGTTCTCCCTGAAGTAGGACTGATGTTCGGGTGGCAGAAAATGCTTGAATCCGACATGAAAATATGCTGGTCTGTTGTATAATTAAGAAAAAAACATTATCTTTGCCTCAAACTTAAGATGATGATGGAAACGAGAAAATATCCCATAGGCATCCAGACCTTCAAAAGAATTGTCGAGGAAGGTTATTTGTATGTTGATAAGACCGATTTGATGTGGCAGTTGGCTCACTATGCGACTTATATATTTCTGAGCCGTCCGCGAAGATTTGGCAAGTCGTTGCTAACCACCACTTTGGAGTCGTATTTCAAAGGGGAAAAAGAACTGTTTGAAGGTCTTAAGATCATGGAGTATGAGAAGGATTGGGTAAGTTATCCTGTCATCCATCTGGATTTGAGTACCGCCAAAGGGCAACCAACTGTTGAAGCCTTGCGAGATAGACTGCTTTTCTGACATAACAGCCCTGGATGATCTGGAATTGCCAGACACTGCTTTTAATCGTCCTACTGAATCCATGACGGATGCCCTACCTCTGCTTTATCAGAGAGGTTACCTTACGATTAAAGGTTTTGATTTAGAGTCTATGATGTATAAACTATCCATGCCGAATCAGGAAGTGCGATCAGGATATGCTGAAGGTTTGTTGCCAGCATATTCCGGATTGGAATCATACGGGGTTCAGACAGGCTTTGCCCTGAAATTCTGGCGTGCCTTGAAGAAGAATGATGTGGATCTGGCGATGCGTGAGATGCAGGCCTATCTGGCTGGCATTCCCTATGTGGAGGGTTTCAAACGTAAGCTGGCAGAGGCAGCCACAGCAGAAGGTTTCTATGAATATACCATGTATCTGATCTTCTCCATGCTGAATGTGTATGTGAAAACCCAGGTGAAATGCGCTGGTGGACGTATAGACATGGTGGTTCAGATGCCAGACACGACGTATGTGTTTGAACTGAAGACAAATGGCACAGCACAAGAGGCTTTGAAACAGATAGACAGCAGAGACTATGCATTGTCCTATAAGACTGATAGTAGGAAAGTGGTGAAGGTTGGAGTGAAGTTCGATGTAGAGACACGTGTTCCAGAAGATTGGGTCATTGAATGAGTGTTTTATTTTACCCCAAAAAAAGAAGATGTTTATGAGGCCACGAACCTATAATAGTTTTACTTTTGCGAAATGCAAGTATTGTAGAGGAGGAATAACTATATGAAATACCCTATAGGAATACAGAACTTCGAGAAGCTGAGGCGTGAAGGCTATGTCTATGTTGATAAGACAGCCCTGATGTACCA
>CACZRQ010000307.1 GCA_902783615.1 uncultured Bacteroidales bacterium
ATGCGATACCGATGATACTGGTCGCATCATTGCGCGCAGGGCTGGCAGTTTTACTGTTTGGGCAAAGTCTAACGACGGTACCGATGTTGCTGCCTCTTGCGAGGTTACCATCAAGAATCCAAACCAGACAGCAGGTGACATCAATGGATTCGACAACTCTGAAGACCTAGATTGGGGTAATTAAACAATAGGAGGAAATGAATATGAATAAGAAATATATAGGATTCATGGCAGGACTGCTCATGTTGGCAGGCTGCTCTAACGATGACCAGATTGCTGAACAGCAGGCTGTTGATAGTGGAGTGAAATCGTTCTCTTCCTTCACTGCCACCATCAATCAGGGCGACACACGTGCTTACATCGTGGATGGTGAAATAGGTGGACCCAAGAAAGTGTCTTGGGATGTTGGTGACGAGATTGCTGTCATGGCTGACAATCGAGACGTAAAGCACAACTTTACCGTGCAGAGGATAGAGAACAATGTCGGCTATTTCGAGGGCAATGAAGTGGAAGGTGAAAGTTTCATTGGCATCTATGCACCCACAGGTGTTTCTGTTTGGGATAACAACCTGAACTTCTATCTTGAGGATAACATGCATGCCAATACTCTTGGAGACTTCAGCTTCACTGGTCCGATGATTGCTGTGAGCGAGACCAACAGATTCCAATTCAATCAGCTCACGGGCTTGATTCACTTCACCATCGGTGACCTGCATCGTGCAAGCTTTGCCATTCTGGAAGGCAACAATGGCGAGAAACTCTCTGGTACTTTCTATGTGGATAGGAGCAAGATTGAGGAAGGCCTCCAAGTGTATGATAATATCGAATATGGCACAGCCACCAAATCTTATTTGGATGAGGTTTCGTTGACTGAAGACGTGATGGACGTGTATTTCATCGTACCGCCAACAATGTTCTCTATGGGCTTCACACTCGAAATTGAAGGTGGAGACGGGGATGACAATTGGGTGTTGTATAAGAAGCTGTACAACAAGTCGCTGACAGTCAATGCTGGTGATGTGAAGCACTTCACGCTGGTGAATGTGGAGTCCGAGATTCAGGCAATGGATGAAGCTAAGGAAGCTGAGAATAAAACCAAGTTGATGGCTATCTACAATGACATGGATGGTGCCAACTGGACATTCTGGGATGAGAATAGAAAGTGGAGCAACGACAATCCTTTGATGCATTGGGAAGGCGTTGGACTGAATGAAGAAGGTGAAATTGTTAGTCTTGAACTGTATAACAACAATGCAAATGGTCCTCTTTCTGAAGCCATTGGTAGCTTAACCAGCTTGGAGCACCTCTACATCGTTGACACAGCCATTACATCTCTTCCGGCAAGTCTTGCTAACTTGGCCAACTTGGAAGAGATTTACATCACTGGTACTCAGATTGGAGGTCAGCTGCCAACAAGCATTGTCAACTTGCCTAAACTCAAGTATCTGTATCTTCCAAATAACATGTTTGAGGGTGAAATACCAGCCTCTTACTTCACAGGTTTAACTAATCTTGAATATATTAACGTGGAAGGCAATAAACTGGTTGGCCAGATTACACCTGAACAGCAGATGAGTCCGATGTGGCAAATCGCACAAGTTCATTACGTAACCAATCAGCAGCCAGGCTATGGCATCGAGATTGTTGATCCAGTGGAAAGTATTATGATAGAGAACAATTATGTGGAATTGCATGTTGGTGATACTTACCAAGTTGAATGCACCATCAATCCGGGAACTGCTTGGAACCATAATGTGGTTTATCTGGATTATGATCCAACAATCATCTCTGTGAGTGAGGATGGCTTGATTACCGCTCTATCTACAGGTTTTACTGCGATTAGGATCAAGGCACAGGACAATAATGGCGCTTTTGAAGTTTTCCATGTGAGCGTGGTTGAATCAGTGACCAGCGATGGCAACGAGAAGTTTGATCACCAGGGACAAGGCTGGTAATGAATAAGGAGGAATAGATTATGAAGAAAATATTTTATAGCTTGACAGCACTCCTGTTCATCGCGGCAGGATGTACGAACGACGACTTGGCTGTTGACAATCAGGTGGCTCCTGCTCCTGTGTCACAGAAGAAGTCATACAACACCTTCAACGCCACCATCGCTGGGGCAGATACCCGTACGCAGTTGGTGAATGGCGACGAGGTGGTGTGGAACGAAAGAGAAGAGATTTTTGTCTTGACTGAAGAAGATGGTGGTAATGGTGATTATTTCTACCTGATTGAAGGTGCAGGCACAACAAAGGGTGTATTCTCGGGTCCAATGGCTACTGGCGACACTTTCTATGCCGTCACTCCAGGCGCGATTGAAAGTTGGAATCCGAAAGCAAAGTCGCTCACCCTGTGGTGGCCATACGATGCAGCTACTGAGAATGAGGATCCCAATGAATATCACCGCATCCCCATGTTTGCCATGAGTCAGGATAACAACCTGCAGTTCATGCAGCTGGGTGGCATCCTTCACTTCTCGTTGACGGGGACGTCAATGCTGACTGAAGTTCAGCTGAAAGGCAATAACGGTGAGGTGTTCCCCGATGGAGTCACTGTAGATTATAGTGGCGATAGTGGGTTAACGGTTTCGCCTTATTATGAGGAAATAAATACCCGTACTTTAATAGGTCGCGGCTTTAGCGGGATGCAGCTCTCTGCTACCGAAGCGTCGGATGTCTATGTCTTCCTGCCTGCTGGCATGACCTTCGAGCATGGTTTTACGGCTACATTTGGTATGACGGACAGTAATACTGGGAATTACGCTTATGTTATCAAGTCAACCACCAAACCTGTTACCATTGAACGTGCCGTTTCCATTGACTTCGATGTATTCGATGCGGATGTGCAGATGGCGGAAAATATACAAACCCAGGGCACTGCCATGAATGCCCTCTTTGAAGCTGCTGGTGGTAGTAACAATCCATTCGGTTGGACGCCTGCAATGCCGTTCACCCAATGGCAAGGCATATTAAATGATGGAACAAACATTAGAGGCATTTCTTTGGATGGTTCTGTATTTGAAGGCGAGTTCGCTATTCCTGCCGAGATTGCCGGCCTGCCTTTGGAAAGCATGGAACTCAGAAACTTCGCTACCTTGACTGGTATAGGCAATATTGCCAATGTTTCAACCTTGACAAGCATTTATTTGGTGAACGACAACCTGTCTGGTTCATTGCCAGATGTATTTGTCGACATGCCAAATCTCCAGTTCCTGTGCTTGGATAATAACAACTTCACGGGTGGCTTCTCTGACGCTTGGCTGAACGGTTTCCCAAGCATTGTAGGCATAACTCTTTACGAAAACCAGATGAATGGCACTGTAACGTTGGAGCAGCAACAGAGTCCGTTGTGGCAGCGTCTTTTGCTGTATTCTGGTTCTCGCTTCTTCGATCCATATGTTATTATGCAGCAGGAAGGCTACGGCATGACTGTTGAAGGTTACATCAGAATCAATGTGGATAAGTGGGTCTATCAGATGGGTGTTGGCGACACTTCTCAAATCGAGCTTACATTCATCGGTGAGGGTGAAATGGATGATTTGGGCTTCTCTTACGATAAGGACATTATTTCCATTGATGAGAATGGTATAATCACCGCTTTGGCAGAAGGTTCTACCAATGTAGAAATTGTGAGCATATATCGCCCTGACGAAATTATCGGAGGTCTCTTTGTGAATGTGCAAAAGAAGGTGGAAAGCAACACCAACGAGGACTTCACTGACGAGGAAGGCGAATGGTAAAAGAATAGGAGGAAATGAATATGAAGAAATTATACTATAGTTTAACAGCACTCCTGTTCTTTGCGGCAGGATGCTCTAATAACGACTTTATGGACAACGAGGGCATTCCAGCCCCCGTTGCCAAGAGCCAGACTATCACCAGTATCAATGCAACGATTGATAATGCTGATACTCGCTCATATCTGAAAGATGGCCATCAGGTGGCTTGGGAGGAAAATGACCGTATCCTTGTTTTCTCTGATGAAGATGTGAATTTTTTTCCTTATTCCATATCAAGCATAACATCTCCCACATCAGCTACTTTTGTGGGTGAAGCTGTGACTGGTTCAGAATTCTATGCAGTTTATCCTGAATGGTTAAATGATCTCAATTTTAATGCTCATACAATCACTATTCCTTGGAACTACGATATTATTTACAGCCAAGAGAATTATGATAAACACATCCCGATGTTTGCTAAGGGAAGCGACAGCAAGATGCAGTTCAAGCAGCTTGGTGGATTGCTGCATTTCCAACTTGAGGGTCAAGAGAACACTCGACTGGACTATGTGCAATTGTGGGGTAATAACGAGGAGAATTTTTATTGGTCTTATGACTTGAATTACACTGCAGATGATATTGTATTGGCTCCAAATGTTGCATATGGTGGCAACTTGTATTTAGGTTATGGCATTCAGCCACATGAGGACGGCATGAGCCAATATCTTTCGGAAACAGAGCCTTTCGATTTCTGGTTCTCTCTGCCTGCTGGCATGACTTTTGAAAATGGTTTCACATTGAGAGTGGGCGTTGTTGTCGAAAATCAGGAAACACAGGAGGAAACTTACATGGAGGTTCCTATCGTTTCCGATAAGGCATTCACCGTTACCCGTGCTGCTGTTAGAAACTACCCTGCGGTGAATATAACCCAGATGGCTAATGAAACGTATAATAAGATATACAATGCTTTGATGGATTTCTTTAATGCCATGAATGGAGCAAACTGGGTGGACAATACAAATTGGGGCAACAAGAATGTTCCTTTCGACCAGTGGTTTGGCTTGGATGGAAATGATAATACTGTATATGGCATCAACATGTGGGAGAATAAAGTGTCAGGTGATATACCAGCTTCAATTGTTGACCTTACAGACTTGCAAACTATTGTTATACAAGGAAGACATGCTGAACATGGAGATGACATCACAGGTCAATTCCCTGATGTTATTACTTTACCCGATGAGTTTAGTCAATTAACGAAACTGACATGGTTGGAATTAGGTCAATGTGGACTTACAAGACTGCCTGATCTGTCAGGTATGACTAATCTCCAACATGTTTACCTCCCTAACAACTATCTGTCAGGTTCATTACCTTCTGTGTTCCCAAATCTGCCGAATTTGACAGAACTGTCATTACAGAATAATAGGTTCACTAATAGTATTCCTTCATCATATTTCAACCCTGCTGGTAATTGGACGCAGCTTTCGCTGAGATATAATTATCTGTCAGGTACCATCACTAAGGCTCAACGTCAGACTCAGTTCTGGGAGAATTTGACAACCAAGGAATTCAATGAGCAGAAGGATGGTGGATATATTATTTTTGAGGGGGCAGTGTATGGTATTGAAAGTGATGGTTGGTATGGTGTGGCTGTGGATGAGACAATCAATATCAATCTAACTATTAAACATGATAATGCCCAAAATACCGATGTGGTTTGGGATATTGTCTATTGGAATGATCAGAATGGTGTTGTGGGACATTCAAGTGTTGATGCACCGATTACTCTCGATGATAATGGCAACGTTACAGGTCTGCGCCCAGGTGGAGTTCAGATAATGGTATCTGATGCCGAAGGAAATGGTGTTGTTTGTCCTATCTGGGTTGAGGTACAATAACTGCAAGTTTGAAACCTAATCAGTTTTTATAACATATTAAGATTTGAATAACAGCTGCGCTCAATAGTGATTTTGGGCGCAGCTATCTTTTTCATCCTAGCATATACCTGACCTTTTTCTGTTGTAATGGGGCAGTAGGGGCAGTAGGGCAGTTTGTTTTTGCATACCCCTATCAGAATAATAGTGTTATGAGTGAGAATAGAGTTACTATTATATATATATATATAATAGTAAATTTTTATATGTTATAAATTGAAAGGATCATGAATGCTAGATAGGGTGCGCAAAAAAATACTGCCCTACTGCCCCAACTGCCCCTTTTTTGTCCTTTGCACCTGTTGTTGATCTTTTTTTTAATTCCTCACGAGAGATTGTTTTTTCCCTCGTGAGGGAGAAAAAAAGATGGTTTATGTCGTTCGATAACCCATAGTGGCTTTGGATGATGCTTTTCATGGTTGAATTGTTAACGTACTGTTAATCGACGTTATTTCGTTCTTGGCAAATACCTGGTGGTTAGCCAATTGCAAAATGGTGAAAAGGAATTTGTGGCAAATGTTTGCAAAATAGGCTTACCGTGCACTAACTTTGCACTTGCAATTGATAGCAAGGGCAATTGCGACAGCATGTTTAACCTTTAATCATTAAACTCGAGTTTTAACCTCCCACCGCCTTTGTCTGTGAATAGCCTTTGGACTTCAGCAAGTCGAGGATGCGCTGCTTGAAATCGCCCTGGATGATGATTTCGCCATCTTTGGCTGTGCCACCTACGCCACAGCTGCCTTTTAGGAGCTTGCCAAGGGCTTTCAGGTCATCTTCGGTGCCAACGAAGCCTGTGATCAGAGTCACCGTTTTCCCGCCTCGGTTCTTACGGTCGAGGCTCACGCGAAGCTTCTGTTGCTGAGGAGGTAGGGTGGGAGTCTCCTCCTCCTGAGCCGTTTCATATTTGAAATCTGGATTGGTGGAATACACCACATTCAGTCTGTCTTTCCAATCGCTGTTCTTCATCATATTTTCTACTTTTTCTGCAAAAATAGGGAAAAAGTTTGGGATGTTGTCAAAAGAAAACATTAAATTTGCAGGTTAAAGGACAAAATGAGATGAAGATTATTTGCATTGGCATGAACTATGCCCTCCATAAGGAGGAGCTGGGACATACGGAAGCATGTCCTGAGCCTGTGATTTTCATGAAGCCAGACTCGGCCATCTTGCGTGACGGGAAGCCATTTTTCCTGCCCGACTTCTCGAAGAACCTGCAGTATGAAACCGAGGTGGTGGTTCGCATCAGCAGGTTGGGCAAAGCCATCAGCAAGAAGTTCGTGCGCAGGTATTATGATGCCGTGACGGTGGGCATTGATTTCACCGCCAGGGATTTGCAGAGCAAGTTCAGGGCTCAGGGACACCCTTGGGAGTTGAGCAAGGGCTTTGACGAGAGTGCCGTGATTGGCGAGTTTGTGCCGTTGAGTGAGGTGGGAGGCGAAGTGCAGAACCTGCATTTCCACTTGGATATCGATGGGAAAACGGTGCAGCAGGGCTTTACAGCTGATATGCTTTTCTCGGTGGATGAGATTATTTGCTATGTAAGCCAATTTATGACGCTGAAGATTGGGGACTTGATTTATACGGGTACGCCTGTGGGAGTGGGGCCTGTTTCAGTGGGCAATCATCTGCAAGGTTTCTTGGAAGACAAGAAACTTTTAGATTTTTATGTTAGATAATCGTCAATCGTTCATTCTATGAAGATACGAGTTGGTTTCGGATATGATGTGCACCAGTTGGTGGAAGGTCGCGACCTGTGGTTAGGAGGCGTGAAGCTGCAGCATAGTAAGGGGCTATTAGGCCATTCTGATGCTGATGTGTTGATACATGCCATCTGCGATGCCCTGTTGGGGGCAGCCAATATGCGCGACATTGGTTATCATTTTCCCGACAACTCGGCTGATTACAAGGGCATTGACAGCAAGATTCTGCTGAAGGAAGTGGTGAAGCTGATAGGAACCAAAGGATACAGGGTGGGCAATGTGGATGCCACTGTTTGTGCCGAGCGTCCTAAGCTGAATCCCCATATTCCAGCGATGCAGCAAGTGCTGGCTGAGGTGATGGGTGTGGATGCCGATGATGTGTCGATTAAGGCCACCACCACCGAGAAGTTGGGCTTTACCGGTAGGGAAGAAGGCATATCAGCTTTCGCTACCGTATTGATAGAAAAATAATGAAAAACAAAGATACTATGAAGACTTTTAGAACAATGGGTATGGTCTTGATGGCGGCAATGCTGTCGTTGGCAGGATGTACTTATGATTTTAATCAAGTGAAGTATAGCAGGGCTGAAGCCTTGGATAACTCCGCATGGGATGTCTCGCAGTGGATTTCTGTTGTCGATGCGCCTGTGGTGGAGGGCATTGTGTGGGAGCCGGGCAACTGGCGTGCTGCCGATGGTGCCAACTGGTTTGCTTC
>CACZRQ010000308.1 GCA_902783615.1 uncultured Bacteroidales bacterium
AAACGTCAATATATCTGTATGTTGCTATAGATTTATGCCAACATTTCCCATCCTGTGGTTACATGGTTACAGCTGTAACCCGTAACCGTTTTCTGTGACTTTCGGCCTGTGCCTCATGAAAAGTCCAACAGGGTTCGTACACTATGCCAAATGGGGCAGTATTATAGGGGAACAGGGAAAGAGCAACGAGTGAAAAAGGTGTTCTCCGTAAGCCATCAATCGTTTGCCTTTACCCAAACGATCGTGCGCCTATACCCAAACGATTTGGTGCCTATACCCAAATTGAAACGCACTTTTTTACAAGGGCCACTTTCTATCACAAATCATCGTTCTTCACCAAGGCACAGGCGGCGATAGTGGCAACGCTACACACCATGATCCAAATAAAGAAGAGGGTGTAGCCCATCTGTTCTTGCAACCAGCCAGCTATCATGCCAGGTAACATCATGCCTAAGGCCATGAAGGCGGTGCAGATGGCATAATGGGCTGTGGCTTGAGGGCCACGGGCGTAATAAATGAGATAGAGAGCATAGGCAGTGAAGCCAAAGCCATAGCCAAACTGTTCAATGCATACAGCTACGGAAACCAGGATGATGTTCTGGGGCTGATAGAAACTGAGCAACACATACACCAGATTGGGCAATACAAGACTCAGGGCCATAGGCCATAACCAACGCTTCAGTCCACCTTTCGAGGCACAGATGCCACCAATGATACCTCCAATGGTGAGGCCAATGATGCCCACTGTGCCATAAGCCACACCCACCTGCGAGGTGGTCAAGCCAAGACCTCCTTTATCTAAAGGATCGAGCAGGAAAGGATTGATGATTTTCACCAGCTGTGCTTCTGGCAAACGGTAGAGCAACATAAACAGAATGCCTATCCATGCATGTTTCTTGCTGAAGAAAGAGATGAAAGTGCCAAAAAACTCTTTGACGATGTTTTGGGCGTTTGTATCGGCCGATGGCTTGTCGGACAGTGGTTTAGGCAAGATGATGCGATGATAGATAAAGAAAGCCAGAAACAGACCAGCCAAGACGTAGAAGGTGATGCTCCAAGCCATGTTGATGTCCATACTGTTCTCAAGTTCGCCTGCCAAGATTACCAGCAGACCTTGTCCGGCTATGGTGGCGATGCGATAGAATGTGGTGCGGATGCCCACGAAGAAAGCTTGGTCTTCTTCATTCAGGGCCAGCATATAAAAACCATCAGCGGCAATGTCGTGAGTGGCAGAGCTGAAGGCCACTAACCAGAACATAGCCAATGACCAGGCGAAGAATGAACTGACTGGCAGCGTGAAAGCCACACCAGCAAAACCAGCTCCAATGAGCAACTGCATGGCAGTAATCCACAAGCGTTTAGTCTTGATAAGATCCACAAACGGACTCCAGAAAGGCTTGATGACCCAAGGCAGGTAGAGCCATGAAGTATAGAGGGCGATATCAGTATTCGAGATGCCCAGTTTCTTGTACATAATGACAGAGATTGTCATCACTGTCACGTAGGGCAAACTTTCGGCTAAATACAATGTTGGTATCCAGGACCATCCTCTTTTACGATTGACCATTTTCTCCATGTTGATTCTTCATTCTAAATTCTTCATTCTCCATTCATTCAGTACATTCTTTCCACTTTTGCTCCTTTGTAATAATGCAGGAGGATATCCTTATATTTGTAGCCCTGCTCACCCATTACGGCGGCACCGATTTGGCAGAGACCTACGCCATGACCCCAGCCAGAGCCATGCAGCACGAAACCTGATGGGATAGGACCATCTCCTTGTTTCTCAATTGTAAATGCTGAGCTGAACAAATGGGAAGTGGAGAGCGTCTTGCGTATCTCCAACTCTTTTCCGATAATCAGGGTGTGCTCACTACCCACAATCTTCAGACGGTAGATACGGCCACTGGTTCCTCGAGCCAAAGGCTCCAAGTCGAGGATATTGCCCATATCGATGCCTGTGTTTTTCAGAATCAGTGCTTTCAGCTCTTCTTGAGAATAAGTTACCGTCCATCGGTAGAAATCGGTGGTTTCCTGGTCGTAGTTCACCATCACTTGATGCACAATGCTTTCATCAGCTTTGCCGCAGAAAGGGTCTTCCACGCTGGTGAGATAAGGATAATCCTTGTCCTCCCAACAAGTGCTGAACACCTCAGTAACTCCTCCACAACACTTTGAGAAACGGGTGTCGCAAATCTCACCATTGTAGATGAGTACTTCGCCACGCGTCTGTTCTACAGCCAGTTTTGCATTTGGTGAAGTAACCTTGCTGAGGCCTTGGTATCGCTGGCAGTGATCGTCGGCACACACATCAAAATGCTGATGGGCCGAGCGGTTATACCATCGCACAATCTCATTGTCGGAAACATAACCACAAGATTGCTCGGCGTTGCTATCATGTGCCGTGAGCTGGACCAGTAGCCAACTGCGGGAAATCACCGCATGGGCTTTCAACAGTTCCAACGAGGCTGTGGCACTCATCTCACTTGAAATGACACTGGTGAGGTAGCGCTCCGTACTGATGACGTTGATGGCAGTGATCTCATCATCTTCCACGATGAGTCGCAAACTACCTTGGAAGCTCTGGTCTTCATGCTGTTGCCAGTGGAAGTGCTTGCCTATCATCACATCTCGTAATTCGAAGAGATTCTTCTCTGGGGCATCAGTGGGGATGAACAGCAGTTCGCTGAAAGTGTTGCCTTTCCACGAAATTCTTCCGTCCACCCATGATGCTTTCATCTCGCCCTCAACAATCCTATTGGCAGGAACGGGATTGCCTTTGGGTGTAACCACATGAAAGATGCCATGCAGGGTGAAAGAAATCTCATGGCTCGACAATAATCCTACTTGTATCTCAGGTTCTTGCATATCTTCTCTATCATTTATTTGTTTTAATCAAACATAACCCAATGAATGTGAATAAGGCATTCATGATCAATATCTCATAGCTGAACTGATAGCCATTGAACCATGCTACCGAGTTTTTATCTAAAATGAAGCAAAGCAATGGTGCCAAGATGGCCACAAACGGAATCAGTTTGTCGCGCACCTTCCATTTGGTGAGGATGCCAAAGGCAAACATACCCAAGATAGGACCATAGGTATAGCTGGCCAGGATATATACGGCATCGATTACGCTGGTGTTATTCAATAGGTTAAACACAACGATACTGATACCCATCACAATGGCCATGCCGATGTGTACCCGTTGTCTGGTCTGCTTCACTTCTTCTTCCGCTTTGCCTTTGATGCCTAAGATATCGACAGTAAATGAAGTGGTGAGGGCTGTGAGAGCAGAGCCAGCGGCTGAGTAGGCAGAAGCTGTGAGTCCGATGATAAAGAGGATGCCTACGATGAGTGGCAGATAACCGCCTGTGGCTACGATGGTGAATAAAGTGTCGCTCTTTTCCACCACAATGCCTTTCTGACCCACAAAGATGTAGAGCAAAGCTCCCAACATCAGGAAGATGCTGATTACCACGAATTGCAGCACCATGCTCACCACCATGTTCATCTGGCTTTCTTTGGAATTGCGGCAACTCAGGTTACGCTGCATCATATCTTGGTCGAGACCATTCATGGCTATCTGGGTGAACACACCTGCCAAGAACTGCTTCCAGAAGAACTGTCGGCTGTTCACATCATCAAAGAAGAACACCCTGCTCAGCTTGTCATCGCCAATAGCAGCCATCATTGTTCCCCAATCCATGCCTAAGCTCTTAGCGATAAACCAGATGCAAAGCACCACCGAAACAATGAGGCAGAAGGTTTTCAAAGAATCTGTCCAGATGAGGCTCTTCACACCTCCTTTGAATGTATAGAGCCATACAATCAAGATGGACACCATGACATTCAAGATGAAAGGCAAATGTAGAGGCTCGAATATGAGCAATTGGAAGGTAAGGCATACTAAGTAGAGTCGCACAGCTGCCCCCAACATCTTGGAGATGAAGAAGAACCAGGCTCCTGTGTGATAGGAGCTGATGCCTAAGCGTTGCTCTAAGAATTGGTAAACACTTACTAACTGCATGCGATAGAATAGGGGTGTCAATACAAGGGCGATGACCAATTGTCCTGCCATGAAACCCATGACGAGTTGCAGATAGCCGAACTGTGAAGCCCCCACCATGCCTGGCACTGACACATAGGTCACACCAGAGATGCTGGCTCCAATCATGGCAAATGCTACCATATACCACTTGGATTGCTTGCCTCCTTGGAAGAAGCCTGCATTGTCGGCTTTGTGTCCAGCCCAGTAGGAAATGCCGAATAAGACGGCAAAGTAGGCTGCTACCGTGATAATTACAATTAATGGTGTCATACAAAAATGTTTGTTTGATGACAAAGATAGTGTTTTTCTATATTAGTAGCAAGCAGCCTGCACATTTTTCGAGTGAAATGTTATCCTGCCCAATCTTCTCTGTCGAGGTTGCGATAGCTGATGGCCTCGGAAAGGTGATAAGGACGGATGTCGGCACTGCCTTCCAAGTCGGCTATGGTGCGTGAAACCTTCAAGATACGATCATAAGCTCGAGCACTGAGGTTCAAGCGGAGCATGGCATTGCGTAAAAGCGACATACATTCATCATCGAGTTTGGCGTATTGCTGTATCAGTTTAGTAGTCATCTGGGCATTGCAGTGCACCCCTGGGGTTTTCTGATAGCGCTCCTCCTGAATCTTGCGGGCTTTGATGACTCGCTCACGAATCACTTGACTCGTTTCCCCTGTCCGTTTGGAAGAGAGTTCTTCGAAAGGTACAGGTGCCACCTCGATTTGAAGGTCTATACGATCCATTAAAGGACCTGAAATGCGACTCATATAACGCTGTACTTGGCCTGGTGAACAGACGCAAGGATGAGATGGATGGTTGTAGTAGCCGCAAGGACAAGGATTCATGGCAGCTACGAACATAAAGCTGGCAGGATATTCCACGTTGGAACGCACACGGCTGATGCTGATACGCCTGTCTTCCAAAGGCTGGCGCAACACTTCCAGAACGTCTCTTCTGAATTCTGGAAGTTCATCCAGAAAGAGGATGCCATTGTGGGCCAAGCTGATTTCACCAGGTTGAGGGAAACTGCCACCTCCTGTCATGGCAACACTTGAAATGGTATGGTGAGGATTGCGGAACGGGCGATGATAAATCAAGCCTCCCTCCTTGCCCAATTTCCCTGCTACTGAATGAATCTTGGTGGTTTCCAAGCTTTCTGCCAGCGAAAGTGGCGGCAAGATGGATGGCAATCGTTTGGCCAACATAGATTTTCCACTTCCAGGGCTGCCCACAAGAATCAGATTGTGACTGCCGGCTGCCGCTATCTCCATGGCTCGTTTCACATGCTCCTGTCCCTTTACATCGGCAAAATCGGAATCAAATTCCAACAAATGGCTGAAAAATTCCTCTCGGGTGTTTACAATGGTAGGCTCTAAACTGCTCTTTCCCATGAAAAAATCCACCACCTCTTTCAGGTTTTCTGCCCCATAGATTTTGAGATTGTTCACTACAGCTGCCTCACGGGCATTTTGTTTCGGAACAATCATTCCCTTGAATCCCAACTCACGGGCTTTGATGGCGATGGGCAAGGCACCTCGGATGGGCATGAGTGTACCATCCAGACTGAGCTCACCCATCAGCAGATAATCGCCCACATTTTCAAGAGGCAACACCTCTGTGGCAGTCAAGATGCCAATGGCAAACGGCAGGTCGTAGGCTGAGCCTTCCTTGCGGATATCGGCAGGAGCCATATTGATCAAGATGTTAGATGCGGGAACTTTGAAATTCAATACTTGAAAGGCTGTATTTACCCGCTGTTGGCTTTCGCGAACGGCTGAGTCGGGCAAACCTACAATGTAGAATTCGCATCCTTTACTACTGTTCACTTCAATGGTGATTAGTGTAGCATCAATGCCCAGAAGGGCAGCAGCATAAACTTTAGTCAGCATGTTATGAATGATTAAAGGGTTAATACTATTTTTTCTTTTTATTGTTATTCTTTTTCTCTTTCTTTTCTTGCTCTTGGAGTTTTTTCAACTCTTCAAACTTGTCGTCCAGTTGCTTTTCCGTCAGGTTATAAGCCTTGATCTTGCCATCTGGCGATATCAGCACGTTGGCAGGCAGATATCTGATGTTGAAGATATCGACAACCTCCGTTAGCCATCCTTTGCCATCGCACGACTGCTCCCAATCCAATGTATCTTTACTCACTGCATTTTTCCATTGCTCACGATCAATGTCGAGGGATATACCCCATAAACGTAAATTCTCCAATTTCTCTTTCTCAATCTTTTTATACAGTGGCTTGTAAATGATGCGGTTCTTTTGTTTGCTGGCTTCATCCCAAGAAGCCCAGAAATTGATGAGCAACCATTTATTGCTGAAATCTGCACGCGACACCCACTTGTTCTCTGTGTTTCTTAAGCGGAAATAAGTTACAGTCATACTTGTGTCTGCCTTCGCTTCATTGGTTAACTGTTTGCTGATGTTGGTGTATTGCGGATGGCTTTTCAAATCTTCATCGAATTTATCCAGTAATGGCCTCATCAGTCGCCTATCGGAAACAGCAGCTTCAGAGAGGTATTGATTGATCAGGTAGAAACCAACTGGAGAGGTAGGGTTGTGGGTGATAAAGGTATCTACTGCCGCAACGGTTAGGATGGAGTCGTTTTCCATCTTGAATTGCATCAGCAGATGATTTTCAGCCTTATCTTCAATCTGCAGGTTTTGTAGAGATGCAGTATCGCCCTTGATTTTTATGTCAGCACGTTTGCTCAGGAAAAGAGGAATTCGCAATCCGTCTTTGAACATCATCCAAGTTTGAGCCAATGTATCCACAGATATGAATCTCTTGAATTTGTCTTTCTTGACAAAGATGGTATCTACCCTGTCGAACATCTGATCGGCTCCGAAAACAATGATTGTATCGTTGCCCAAACCCTTGATGGTGCCTGAAACACGGGCGCGATTGCCTTGCTCTTCACCGCAGGCGATGAAGACAAATGCCATCAATAAGTATGTCAGCAAACGTTTTATCATTGGGCTCGTTATTTTTCGGCTCCAAAAGTAGTGCTTTTTTAGCGAACAAAAAAACAAATGCCTGACAGTTTTCATGTCAGGCACTTGTTTTCTATCAAAAAGCCTATTTTATCTTACGATATTGGTGAAATCGGCATTGGTGAAATACTTGCTGAACTCCAAGTCGGATGCGGCCAGTTGCTTCAGTGAAGGCTGCTTGTCCACAGCATTGCGCAGATTGGTGGTAACCATCTGCAAGTTGTTGGTGCGGGCACCCACAATGGCTTTCAGATAATCGGTATAAGCATCTGGGCGTTCTACGGCTTCAAGGGTGGTGCGAGCCTTGTTGTAGTCCTTTGCCAAGATCTGAGCCAGAGCGGCACTGTTAGTCTTGGCATCACCAAAGGCATTTACAGCTCGGTCGTATTGACCTTGAGCAATATACAGATTACCCATTGTCTCGCTCAGCTCCTTGGCACCCGAAGCCTTGCCGAGATACTGTTCTGCCGTTGCCTTGTCGCCTTTGGCCAACGCTACCAGAGCCAGGTTATTGTTCACCTCAGGAGCATCCTGAATGCTTGCAGCGCGCTTAAACTGTGTTTCAGCTTTATTCAAATCGCCTGCTTCGTAAGCCAACTTACCCAAGTTGTTGAAAGCTCGATAATCGTTGGGGAACAACTGAGAAGCCTGTGTATAAATGGTTTCTTTCTCGCTGGCATTGTCAGTCAGCGTAGCAGCATAAAGCAGTTCTTCGATGGTGAGAGAACGGGCATTGTTGCGGGCCAAGGCAGCAATCTCTTCATCGCTCTTGCCGATAATCTCATAATTCAAGGTAAGGCGAGAACGACGCAGTTGGGGCAAGATTTCTTCTGCCAGGTTCTTATAAACGGATGAAATGTTCTTGATCTCCCTCTCGCGCTGTTCAGGGTCAGAATACATCGACAAAACTCGCAGAATGATGTCCTTGTCTTGGATATTCGACTTGGAAACCAATTCCTGGAAACCTTCCCAGTCCTGAGCTGTATAGCGGGTATCAATGTCTGCATCGATGTTGTTTTTCTTCAGGTTCTTCTCAATCAGGGAAGCGGTATTGTCCTGACGTTTCTCTGCCAATCCTTTGTTCAGGTTCACACCACCATCAGGAGATGCGTATGCAGAGATCTCGATATTGCTGATTCGCTGGTTGGTGGTGCCATCCACATTCTTCACTTCATTGGTGAAGCTATTGGCAGCTCCCATTTGGTTAGAGCGGATGTTTGCCTGCTGAATCAGGAACATGATCTGCTCCTCACGCTTATCTTTGATGATGCGTTGGAATGCATCGGCTCCTAAAGAAACGTTTGCGTTCTCAAGCGTCTGGTTCACCAGTTCCGAGGTAGCAATCACACCATCGGCCACTTTTACAGATGGAATGTTGAAAACCTTACTGCCTATTCTTACCAGAAAATCGAGATACAACTCACTCTTTGCCATTTCTGGACGATAGTCGAAAGAGGTGCGCATGGTGTAGTTACCACCCATCTTGTAAGAGATGGTCTGGTTATTGGCCTCTACCTTTTCGCCTTGGAAGGTAGCTGGCTGACCTTTCGCCTCACCTCCCTGCCAACGCAATACGGGAGTTACTTCCACAATGGCTTTCTTATTGAAATACTTCTCTGGAAATTTTCCGTTGATGGTGGCTGGTACCTTGCCGCCAACAGCCTCCAACACTTGAGGTGTTACAGTGAAATATTCAGGTGACAATTCACCCATTTTACTGGCACAAGAAGTTAGCATGGCCAGCATCATCATTACAAATGGTAAGTAAAATCTTTTCATAATTCTCTTATTTTAGTATTTGTACTTGCACAAAGGTAGTCAAATAAAGTGTAACTTGTACACAGAAGCCTCATTTTTTAGGCTGATTAACTTATTTTTTCTCATGATAACGGATATTCCGTGGATGATGGCCTATGATTTCATCGCGCAACATGCTTCTGTCGATATGGGTATAAATCTCTGTAGTGGCGATGGATTCATGTCCCAACATGGCCTGGATAGCTCTCAAGTTAGCCCCTCCCTCCAGCAGATGGGTGGCAAAAGAGTGGCGGAAAGTGTGTGGACTGATGGTTTTCTGGATGCCAGCCTTCTCTGCCAGTTCTTTGATAAGGTGAAACACCATGATGCGTGAGATGTTCTTACCCCATCGTGCCAAAAATACAAAGTCCTCGAAACCCGGCTTGATGCGACCACCGATGCGTTCTTCTAACCAAGAGAGAATCTCGTTGATGGCTCGCTGACTGATGGGTACCAGTCTTTGCTTGCTGCCTTTGCCTTCCACTTTGATGAAACCTTCGTCAAGGTAGAGGTCGGAAAGCTTGAGGTTGCATAGCTCACTCACGCGTAAACCGCAGCTGTAGAGCGTTTCCAGGATGGCACGATTGCGTTGTCCCTCGCTTTTGCTCATATCTACTGAGGCGATGATGCGATCAATCTCCTCCACCGTCAGCACTTCTGGCAATTTGAAACCTATCTTTGGTCCCTCCAACAGCTCTGCAGGGTCGTCTGCACGATAGTCGGCTATCACCAAGAACTTGAAAAACGATTTCACGCCACTTAATACACGGGCTTGTGATCGAGGGTGAATGCCAATGTCGTGTAAACCTGCCATGAAGTGCTGTAAGTCCTGCAATTTTACATCCAAGATGTCGGCATCTTCAGCATCGAGGTAGTTCAGCAACTTCTCCAAATCAGTCAGATATGCGTCGTATGTGTTGGGCGAGAGATTCTTTTCCAGTTTCAAGTATTGGGTGTATTCCTTGATAATGGCTGCTCTCCCACGAATCTTCTCTGGTATTTTTGCTGATTTCTTCATTTCTTTTTCTTAACTTTGCAAAGTTAAATAAAAATTCGCAATGAAGATACAAATTATTAACGGACCTAACATAAATTTGTTGGGAAAACGTGAGCCAGGCATTTATGGCAGTGAGTCGTTCAACGACTACCTGCTGAAGTTGAAGCAACTTTACCCGCAGGTAGAGATAGCTTATTATCAGTCGAACCACGAGGGAGACCTGATAGATAAGTTGCATGAGGTGGGCTTCGATTACGATGGCATCATCCTTAATGCTGGTGCATATACCCACACATCCATCGCTTTGCAAGATGCCATCCGTGCCATCAAGGCTCCAGTGATAGAAGTACATATAAGTAATGTACATGCGCGCGAGGAGTTTCGTCATAAGTCCATGATCTCTTGCGCCTGCAAGGGTGTTATCTTGGGCTTTGGACTCAATTCCTACCGATTGGCGATGGAGGCACTGCTGGCTTGATGGAAGAATACATCTTAAATCATATTGACCCTGAGGGAGAATATTTGAATGCCCTCTATCGAGCCACCCATCTGCAGTTGCTTTATCCCCACATGGTATCAGGACATCTACAGGGGCGCATCTTGAAGATGCTGACCCGCATGATACGACCCAAGAATGTCTTGGAGATAGGTACCTATAGTGGCTACTCTGCCCTTTGCATGGCCGAGGGATTGCCTGAAGATGGGAAGATATATACCATTGAGATCAATGATGAGCAAGAGGAATTTACGCGTCCCTGGTTCGACAACTCGCCTTACGCAAGCCAGATAGAGTTTATCATTGGCGATGCCATGCAGGTGGTACCTACGCTGAACGTTACCTTCGATATGGCTTTCATTGATGGCGACAAGCGCAAATACCTTGATTTCTATGAGTTGGTACTGGCTCACTTGAATCCAGGGGGATATATCCTGGCTGATAACACTTTGTGGGGTGGACATGTAACTGATGAGCATGTGAGGGAGAGTGATTTGCAGACGCAGGGCATCTTGCACTTCAATGATATCGTAGCAGCCGATGAACGGGTGGAAAAGGTGATATTGCCCTTGCGTGATGGCTTGACGATCATTCGAAAAAAGTAAATAGCAAGGGGGCTTGTCCCCTTGTCTAAGAAAGGATATGAAGATTAAGAAGATAATAGGACTGATAGCATTAGTGGTGCTCATTGCATTGGGCATCCTCTGTGCAGTGCGTTGGAATGTGTGGTTTGGCAATTTGCCAGAAAAACCATACAACACAGCTAACGTGCCCCATCGCATCCTCCTGACCTTCGGCGACACTGATGCCAATAGCCGCAATGTGAGTTGGTGTTGTGGAGAAAGCCTGCAAACGTCTTTCCTGCAACTGGCTGATGGGCAAGACACTTTGCAAGTTTCTGCCGAAGGCGAAATCTTCAAATCGAGAGCAGGACAAGCTGCCTATTATGTTGCCAACCTACGGAATCTGCAACCAGGTCATACCTATAGCTATCGAGTCAATACTGGTAACCAGTACTCTGCTTGGCATCATTTCAACCTCTTTGACCAGAAACATACATCATTCCTCTATGTGGGCGATGTGCAAGACACCATTGCAGGTGTTGCCAACCAATTGCTGAGAGCTGCATTCCGTCATCACCCCGATGCTCAATTCTTGGTTTGTGGAGGCGACCTTACCGAGCGTCCTATGGATGAGTATTGGCAAGAAACATTCAATGGATTGGATTCCATTGGTCAATCCCTGCCCGTCTTGACTGTTACGGGTAATCACGATTACCTCAAAGGATTGATTTACAAGTTAGAACGAAGGTTCTCACTGATTCATTCTTATTTTCTCAATTCGATGGTGGGCGAGAATCAGGTTTATACCCTGCGCATGAATGATGTTCAATTCTTTCTGCTCGACAGCAATCGTGAATTTTTCTACCTCTATACCCAGCGTCAGTGGTTGAAGCAACAGTTGGAGGCAAGCGATGCCAAATGGAAGATTGTGGTGCTGCATCATCCGCTTTATTCTATTCGAGGCAAAAACAATAATCTGATTCAGCGATGGATGTTCGACGACTTGATTCGTGAATATGATGTTGATTTGGTATTGCAGGCCCATGAGCATGCTTATGCCCGTATGACGGCTCATAACTCCGATAATCAACCAGTTACACCAGTCTATACCGTCAGCCATCTGTCGCCAAAGAATTACCGTATAGAGTTTAGTGACATGTTCGATAAGTTTGGCTCTGGCAGTCGGTATTACCAGAAAGTGGAAACCTCTGAGAATGCTTTGACGCTTACAGCTTACGATGCTGTTACACAGATGCTTTATGATTCCTTAGTCATCACCAAGTCAGCTGTGTTGGATTATGGAAGTAATATCCCTGAGGTAATAGAGTTCACACCCGTTCCTGGCAACAAGAAAGATGCTCAGTTTGCAAAACGGATAGAAGCTTATAAAAAGAAATAATTAGCCCTGTAAGGGCGA
>CACZRQ010000309.1 GCA_902783615.1 uncultured Bacteroidales bacterium
GACCACTTAATGACCACTTTTCAATAAAGAGTCAGTATCTATTGTTTCTAAAAACCCCATGATATCATCAATAAATCTCGAAATGCTCTAAACAGCTCCTTAATGGAACAAGTTGACCATTCACCTGTTACCAATGCCCCCATCACCCCGTTTTTCATGCTGAAAAGAGTCTTTTACCACTGGTTTTTTACATTGAAACAGCTCATTTATGAAAGTTGTATGGGGCTTAATCGTTCGTTTTTTTATAGCAAAGGTAGGGTACACAAGATAAGATTTCGATTAGTGGATGTTGAAAGCATCTCCCTTCAATAGCCGCGGATTAGAAGAACCTGAAGAACACTTTTAACATTTTTTCATGCAATGTTTGTCTGTTTCGGTATTTAATAGTGTAGAGACTATAAATGCGATGAAGAGATGAAAGTGTTTAAAAGGAAAGTGATTAAGGGTACCAATTGGGCTCTGGCTGGCTTGATGAGCTTGCTGGGGCTCAGCTGCTCGAAGTTGGGATTTCCAGACTCCCCCGTGGTTTGTGAATATGGTACGCCACATGCTGAGTATCAGGTGCATGGGGTGGTGAAGGATGAACAGGGCAATGTGCTGCAGGGCATCCGCATCACGGTGCCTGAGATTGTGAAGAAGCAAGCAAATAGCGCCAACGTGACGTACGATTGGAACGAGCAGCGTGTGCCAGTGGGCGATACCATCTATACGGATGGTCAGGGGAGATATGATTATTCGCAGACGTATTTTCCTGTGGATGCTTTGCAGGTGAACTTGAAGGTTGAAGACCCTGAAGGTAGATTTGAGTCGCAGACGGATAGTGTGAAGTTTGAGGCTAAGGATTTGAAGGGGGGCAGTGGATGGTTCCAAGGCAAGGCTGAGAAAGTGAAGGATTTCTTTTTGAAGGGGAGGAATTAACATACTCCTGGGTTCCCTCTAACTTATAGCCACAGGTTATTGGCAGTCTTGTTGATGTATGGATGCTGAAAGCATCCCCTAATAATAGCCGCTGGTTCGAAGAACCTGCGGAACGCGATGATTCATCTATATTTGCACTCTGAAAGAGTGCCCCAACATCATGCTGGGCGACGCTTTCAGCGTCGAACAATCTGGTCACCGTTATCCGTAGGTTCTCGCTATGCTCGAACCCACGGCTATTATTCGGTGACGCCTTCAGCGTCATAGATTATAGCCCCTTTGTGGCTATAATTTAATACTTTAGCTTCTTGGGCAACTTGGATTATTTACAGCTCCTTCGTGACTGTTTCTAAGCCTTCGCCACTGACGGTGATGGTTACTTTGCCAGGCTTGAGGACACGAATTACGGCTTGCGACTGACCATAATGTGTGGGGTAGGTGCCATCGCGGAAGGCGGCTTCGGTGATGAGTGTCTGGCTCCCATAGCCTAACAATTCGGCTCCATCGACCTTGACTGTCAGGTTGCGGTCGGCCTTCGACTCTACGATGCCGTTCTCGCCCTTCAAGTCGATGTTCACAAAGACAATCTCTCCATCTTTATATGGGCTTTCAGCCTCGATGTTGATGCCCAACTTGCCAGTGGCAGAAGTGAGTGTTTGCTCGCCTCCTGCTGTTACAGCCTTCAAGGTACCAGGCTCATAGGTGACATTCTCAAAACGAGCTACATAGTCTTTCACCTCCTGTTCGCCAATCAGCTTGTCGTTGACATACAGTTTCACGCTGGGGGCTGAGGTGAACACCTCCACCGTGGTGGTCATGCCCTCGCAGCCTTGCCAGCTCCACGATGGGATGCTGTTGGTGCCTCGCCACATGGCCTTCACCAATTGCTCCTTGTGGATGGGGCACACACCAATGTAAGGCTTGTTGTCTTTTTCCCAAACAGCCTTTGCCAGGAGTGCTTCGCCTGTGGGGTTGCCAATCAGGTCGATGGCACCGCCGCCATTGAGCTTCCATGGGTACTGACGGTTGGCTGATACGCCATCGGCATCTTCATAATACCAGGAGCCTAAGCCCACCTCGCCAATATAGTCCCAGGCAGTCCACATGAAGTCACCTGCCAGATAGGGGTATTGTTCCACCTGAGGCCATACGAAGCCCAGCTGATAGGGGAAGGTTTCCGAACCAATCACCAGACGATTGGGATGGGCCTGTCCCTCTACAGGATAGCGCTTCATGCCGTAGTTGTAGCCCGCTATGTCGAGGGCATCCAGCACAGGTGATGAGGCTTCATCGATCATTGGCATCAGCACAGCGTTGAGCATGCCCTCGCTCGATGCCTCCATCAGCTTGTTGTATTCCTCGCTGGTCATTTCCTGCGCGCCCCCACCTAAGGAAGATGATGCTTGGTTGAAGATGTTCTGTCCCATCTTGGTCAAGCCCACAATCATCAGGTTGATGCCTGCCGTTACAGGACGCGAATTGTCAGCCTGATGCAGGCGGCCAATCAGCTCTTTCGCCAATGCCATGCCTTTCTCCTCTGCTGGCTCACCCACCTCGTTGCCGATAGAGTACATGATCACAGAAGGATGGTTGAAGTCCTTCTTCACAAAGTGACTGATATCCTCTACGTAATTGCTATAGAAATCAATAGAATAGTCATACTGCGTCTTGGTGATGTACCACATGTCCCACAGCTCATCCATTACATACATTCCCAACTCGTCGCAAGCCCTCAGCATAGCCTCAGAGAGTGGATTGTGGGATGAGCGGATGGCGTTGAAGCCATACTGCTTCATGATGGCCACCTTGCGATAGGCTGCTTCATC
>CACZRQ010000310.1 GCA_902783615.1 uncultured Bacteroidales bacterium
AGAAATTCATATTACATATTTATATTAATAATATTATTATTAATATAAATATGTAATATGGTTATAATGATTATAAATTCTATCCATTTCCTCCATCTATCCATCCATTCCCAAGGTTACTACCATCCCTTGCGAACATGAAAAACCTAAATGTCCAAAGTGAGTAAGTGAGTAAGTGAGTAAGTGAGAGCAGAGCCATGCTTGCTTGAGTTCTGCCGCACGTGAGAGTTATCGATGGCTGTGCACAGAAAATAATTGGAAATAATAGCAGACCTTCCTATTTTTGCACCAAATTAATGTGATACTGCAAAAGGATTATGAAAGCTTTTAAATACCTATTGGCAAGTGTGGCACTACTGACAGCCACCTGTATGGCGGCACAGGAGATGCCTCGTCTTAGCAAGACCAACGACGGAAGGATACAACTTTTGGTAAATGGACAACCATTTATCGCCTTGAGTGGAGAACTGCACAACTCCACCACTGGTAGCACGGCTTATATGACAGTTGTTTGGCATACAGAGGACCGACCATCCCCGCTGGCACAGTCAAGATGTTTCGGGTAAAAGTATTTGAGTACTAATTGTTACTTTTGTTTCGAAACAGATATTACCTAAGATTGTTAGCTTGTGCTACAATCCTTTTTCGTGGTCTTCTCTAAGTTTACTTCTTAAAGATGTACGACATCGCTGCTGGGTCCAGCGGATCCATATCAATCAGCTCAAGGTTCTTCACCATGTGGAGGGTACCTTGTTTGTAAGTTTGGAAATGCTCGCTGGCAATATGGCTCTGGTAGGCCTCCTGGTCGCGATAGATCTCCAAGATGCGAATCTGGGTGTTGTCGGCCTTGATCTTTGAAGGATAGATGCAGATTACGCCCGGCTCCTTCTTCACTGACTCACCACCTACTGTAGCGGCAGCTGCCAAATACTCGTCCAGATACTCAGGATAAACCTCGATTACAGAGAGGCGCACCAACATCTTGGCTGGGTCATACACCTTCACCTCTTCCTGCTGGCTCTCAGCCACAGGCTTGCTTTCATTACAACTTGTCATCATTCCCATCATCATGATGCCCATGAGGGCAATTAATAGTTTCTTCATTATTCAAATAGTTTTATAGCATTATCTTTCAAAAACATCTCTACGTAGGGAGCCAATTCGCTATCAGCCTTTAACTCTTCTCGTAATTGTTTGATTTTCTGCACTAATACAGACGCAGCTACGTATGGGTAATCAGTACCATACATAATGTGTGAGGGTTCTGTCACCGTCAGCATCATCTTGATGACCTGAGGCGAAGCAGCTCCAGCCAAATCATAGTACAAGCATTTCAGGTTAGCCTCCCAATCAATATCACCCACCATATCCTTAGCCCTTACAGCTGGATAAACAGCCTTCATGCGAGGAATGGCCAAAGGCATGTATGAACCACAATGAGGCACCACCACCTTCATACCTGAATAGCGGGCCAGCACATTGCGGGTAATCATATTGGCCAAAGCCCGTGTGGTTTCTGCCACATACTCATACATCGCCAAGGGAGTCTGCTTCATCACCACCGGTGAATAAGGTTCTGGCTTGTGGGGATGCAAGATTACCACAGCTTTCCTATCACTCAGCAGTTGCATCAATGGATCGAGGGCTGGGTCACCCAGATACTGTCCTCTTACATTGGTAGCCAGCTTGATGCCATCGGCATGAAGGGTATCCAGCGCATAGATCGCCTCACGCATCGCTGCTTCCACATTAGGCAAAGGCACTGCCGCACAGAAGAGGAACCTGCCCGGATACTCAGCCTTCAGTTTAGCCCCGGCCTCGTTGGCCTCACGGATAGCAGCCACCGACTCGGCATCATCGCCAAAATAGGGCTGTGGAGCTGGCAAAGTCAATACCGAAGTCTCTATGCCAGCATTGTCCATAAATGCCAAGTGGTCTTCCACCGTCCAGTCGGGAATGGGGAAACCTTCCTCCTGCAAAGCATCATGCTTTTCCAACATCTGCAAATAATCAGGGGTCGTGTAGTGGCTATGCAGATCTATCGCCACCTGGGCATTCGCCATTATACTCACAGCAAACGAGGATAAAAACAACAGGATTTTTTTCATTATCATTTCAAATTGGCAGCAAATTCTTTTCCTAACTTCACACAATCGCCAATCACCTCGCCTGTACGCAGGTACTTGTAGGTTGGCATCTCGAAAAGAACAGGCTTCAGCAGGTTGTAGTCGATCTTACCATTAGCATCGAGCAGGTTCTCCTCAATGTAAGTGTTTTTAATTTCGCAAATGAAATTCTCGAAATTGTCGATGCAATAGGTATCAATCACCTCACACTCCATACACAAAGGGGACTTCTCAATAACAGGTGTGCCATTTTCGCCCAAATGATACTCGAATGCTTTCGCTTTATCTACCTTGGCACCGCTCACTGTTCCTGCATAGTCAGCCTGAGCTACCCAATCTTCACTGATCAAGTTGATTGACAGTTTCTTGGTAGCCTTCACTGCCTGATTGCTGAAATGCACATTATGCATACTTACCAACAGTTTACTGTGGCTTACAATACCGACATGAGCCACCAACAGGAAATTCACTTTTCCATCCTCTCCTACCGTACCAACAACTGTTGCCGGTGTAGGATACAGCGCAAATTTTGAACCAATATTCTTTTTCATAACTTTTCAAACCATATTGTTAAATACTCTTACCTAATTCATAAGCTTTATCGCCATAGTTTGTATGACGGATAGAACCTGCTGCCCCTGCATAAATCATGAACTTTCGTCTTCTCATATTCTATTATTTATTTTGCTCAAGCATTTCCACGATAATGCGTAAGGTATTTATAACGGTAGGGAAGCCCACATGCGGAAGGCATTGTATTACGGCAGCTACCACCGTTTCAGGACTGTTGCCTGCTTTGAGGCATCCCATGAAGTGGGAGTGAAGCTGACTATTGGCCTGCAGGACGGTGAGCACCACATAGGTAAGCAGTTCGTGCATCTCCAGAGGCAGCCCACTGCGTGAATAGATATCGCCAAAGCAAAAGTCGGTCAGCAAGTCGGCCATCTGTTGCCCCATCTCCCCAGGCAGTCCGCTCATGGCACGACTTATGCCTCCGTTGTACAGGTTGCTTTGTATGGCATCGCCTTTGGCATGGCGTGTTTCGTCCGTCACTCTACCCTGGTCGGGCAAAGGTAATTCCACCCCTCTTTCTTTGAAGACTTTGTTCATCTCTTCCACAGCATTCAGTACGTAGGGGAAACCTCGGAAGGGAGCTACGAGATAGATAGCCTCACGCACCTCGATGGGAGAAGCCCCAGCCTGGAGTGCAGCACGCACGTGTGTGCTAAGCTGCTGGTAGGCGTTCATAGAAGTCAGGGCCACACACGACACCAGTTCGCGAGTCTTCAGGTCAAGGTTACCAATGTTGCGCACATCTTTTCCGTATACCCGCTGCATGATGGCCATCAGTTCTGGGTCATTCTTCACAGCTGGCTGAGTCTGCGCAGCAAACTCCTCGTCAGTCACAGGACCAAAACGCTCTACATGCTCCTTGTCTGTCAGGTCGGTGACAGTAATGCACAAGCAAGCACCATTCTCTGTGGCACCGTTCCAGTGTTTCACGTTGGTAGGAGTCACTAAATAGTCGCCCTTCTTCAGCAGCCTTTTGGGCTGTCCTTCTTCCTGATAGTAACCCTCACCCTCTAAGATGAGCAGTGCCTGCTCAGCATCTGGATGAAGGTGCCAGTAGTTGCGCGAGCCTGGAGTGAACAAGAAATGCGCCACCATGCTGCCTTCAGAATTTTTCAGCAAGTCCACATAGACGTTTCCTGTATTCCCCTCGCCAGCCAAGGCAGTGAGTGGAAAGCTGACAGGCAGTCCGTACAGTTGCTCCAGTGCTCTCACATCTATTTGCTGTGTATTCTGCGCCCTTGTTTGTTGCGTCATACTTGTTAGCAATCCAAATATAAACAGTGCTATTAGTTTTCTCATCGCAAAGTCATCTCCTTTCAATCCATTGGATGCTCCCAAGAGCCACGGGTATCAACGCCAGCAGCTTCTGCCAAACGTTCCAGTTCGGCAACCTCTGCATCAGAAAGAGCAATCTTGGCTGCTTCCGCTGCTTCAAGCACATGCTTTGGCTTGGTAGCGCCAATAATAGGCATGGCACCTTTGGCAATGGCCCAAGCGATGCCGATCTGAGAAACAGAAGCACCATACTTCTCGCCTATGGTCTTCATGCCGTTGATCAGTGCCTCCAGCTGTGGCAGCACCTTGTTATATTTCTCACCACGATCGCTACCTGCTGGCAATGGGTTCTGTGTGTTATATTTACCCGACAAGGCACCCTGCTCCAGCACCATGTAGGCCCAGAACTCAATACCATTTTCCTTGCAGTAATCCAGCACACCACCACGCTCTGAAGAACGATAGAGCAGACTGAAATGGTTCTGCACGGCAGATACCTGGAATCCTGCCTCGCCAAGTATCTCGTTGGCACGCTTCAACTCAGCCAGGTTGTGATTGGAAACACCCACACGCTTCACCTTACCGCTCTGCAACAGAGGAATCAGGCCAGGAGTCCAACGCTCCACATCAGCTGGGTTGTGAATCCAGTACATATCGATGTAGTCGGTCTGCAACAGGCGCAGGCTGTTCGTAATCATCTCATCCACTGTCTGCCCCATCTGTGGCGTAAACTTGGTAGAGAGCACCACCTCCTGACGAGGATAAGCCTTAGCCAACTCGCCCAAAATAGACTCCGAAGCGCCCATACCATATACCGTCGCTGTGTCCCATACGTTCAATCCAGCCTGCATAGCAGCATCGAACACAGGTTTCAAACTGTCCTTTTCCAAATGGTTACCAAACACCTGATCACCACCTACTGCACCCGATCCCCATGACCAAGTACCTAAAGCTATTTTCGGCTCTTTCATTGTCTATATTTTAGTTGTTATTATTGTTTTCTGATTCTTGTCTTCTGGGAGGTGTTGCAGGAGTAAACATACGAACGGTGCGACCACCAAGTCCGTATTTCTCACGCAGGGCAGCAGCCTCAGTCATGGCAGGAGAACTGTGATAGCGATTCAGGGCTTCCTGATTCTCCCAACTGTCGATAAGCAGCAGGCCATTAGGGTCATCAGCAGGGAAGAAATACTCGTAGCCTAAGCATCCCTCTACGGCACGAATCCGTGCAGCAATACCGCTTGACTCCATCTCCTCCACATATTTACGAACATTGCCGTTCTCAGCCGTATATCTGATGTTAATAGTAATTTGTGCATCAACATTCATAGATGACAAAAGGAACATTGCAAAAGCAAAAGCAAAAAATAATTTCGTTTTCATAATCCGTTCTTTTAATGTTTAACTTTTCTGCTGCAAAATTACAGCAAATGTAAGTGAAAATAATAACCAAATTCTCGGTTGAACATACCAATTTTACGGATTTTGATTACCTTTTGACTAAGATAGGCTGCGCCTAAACATAAAAAATAAACAAGTTTATTTTGTTCTGTCTTCGGCTTGCACTATCTTTGCCTAAAAAACAAGCTATGAGCACCATCCGTCATATTAAAAATGTAGAGGATTACACCTCATACGTAGGCAGTCCTTTGCAACATCCGCTCGTCAGTGTAGTATGCTTTGATGAATTGGGAGAGGTACGCCACAGCTTTAACAACTATGAAGTCTATGGCTTCTTTCTACACGACGATGAAGAGGTGATGCTCACCAGGGGCATAGCGCAATATCACTATACTCGTAACTCGTTGATATGTATAGCTCCTGGAAATGTGGGAGGCAAGGCTGATGACGGTACCACCATCCATCTTACCGGCTGGGCATTGCTGTTCCACCCTACCCTGTTGGCTGGTACCCATTTGGAAAAGACAATTAACGGCTACGGCATCTATGCCTATCAAAGCAATGAGGCGTTGGCCATTGACCCATACGAACGGAACATCATGGCAAGTATCATGCGCAGCATACGCTATGAGCTGGATAACTTCAAAGGCAAACAAACCTTAGACATTGTCGTTTCCTACATCGGTCTGCTGTTGAACTATTGCCAGCAAGCTTTCAACCGCCTGCATAATACCAGTCCTAACGAACAGACCAACGACCAGTTGTCAAATCTTTTCTCCATCTTAAAAAAGTACTATGATGACGAACTGCAACACAAACAGGGTTTGCCCAGCGTGAGCTTCTGTGCTGATCAGATGTGTATCACCCCCAACTACTTGGGCGATATCATCAAACATGCCACTGGTAGCACAGCCATTGCCTATATCCAACGCTTCATCATAGCCAAAGCTAAGAACATGCTGATAAATGGCATGTCGGCTTCAGAAACCGCCTATGAATTGGGATTCGACTATCCGCATCACCTAAGCCGTATGTTTAAGAAAGTGACTGGCATCTCACCTACCGAATACCTGGAAAACATCAAGGGAGGCCACAAAACCTGATCTCTGTATCAACGGTTTAGATTTGCCTGTCTGCGAGAGCAGCACAACAGCCAGCAACGTACCCACGGCAAGGGCTACCATCGGATTGCCGAAGAGAACAATGCCACTCTTATGGCAGTATTTATGAAAGAGGTCTATGAGGAAGAGATATCTGCCGATACCATTTCGAGAC
>CACZRQ010000311.1 GCA_902783615.1 uncultured Bacteroidales bacterium
AATGTTCTGATATCTATCAAGCTCCTGTTGGAACTGTTCCAGCGTAAAGCTCTCTTCCGAACCAGGCAAGCCCGCAATCATATTTCTCACCAGACGATGCTTCTCTTCCTCGCTCATCTGCTCGAAACGAGCCTTAGCCTTGGTTTTTTCTTCGTCTGAATATTCGGATTCAGCACCTGGTCGCTTCAGCAAGAAGAGGTCGAAGGCGATATAGGCAGCCCGTTCGAAACGCAGAGCCTTACTGCCATCTGGCATCTCGTAAGCCAAGTCGGTACGGGTCCAGTCGAGCACAGGCATAAAGTTGTAGGTCACCACCTTGATGCCACACCATCCCAAATTCTGCAAGCTCTTCTTATAATTCTCAATATATCGCAGGTATTCGCCTGTCTGCGTTTTGATATACTCATGCACAGGTACGCTCTCAACCACCGACCATTTCAGTCCAGCGGCTTCGATCATCAGCTTGCGTTTCATGATTTCTTCCACTGTCCACACCTCGCCATTGGGGATGTGATGCAAAGCGGTAACAATGCCTGTGGCACCCGCCTGCTTAATATCCGAAAGGCTTACTGGGTCGTTAGGACCATACCAACGAAATGTTTGTTCACAAAGTATCATACCATATTATATTTATATAGTGAAAACATTGAAGCCACCATCGACTACAGCAACAGTGCCAGTGACAAACTGAGAGGCATCGCTGATGAGATAGTGGATAGTGCCACACAGTTCCTCAGGCTCCCCCATTCGCCCCATCGGAGTTTGATGGATGATGTCTTGACCTCGTTGTGTCCAAGAACCATCTGGATTGGTGAGCAGTCCACGATTCTGTTCTGTCAGGAAGAAGCCAGGAGCGATGGCATTCACACGGATGCTGGGGCTGAACTTCTTCGCCACTTCGGTAGCCATATAGGCTGTGAAATTGCTCACGCCAGCCTTGGCCACACCATAGCCTGCCACACGGGTAAGCGGACGAAAAGCCGACATCGACGAGAAGTTGACAATGGCTCCCTTGCCCTGCTTAGCCATCTGCTGCAGGAACACTTGAGTGGGCAGAACAGTACCTGTGAGATTCAAATCGAGCACCTTTTGGAAATCCTCAACCTTGAGATCGAAGAATGTGCTATCGGGACCAATGGTTGCACCTGGCATATTGCCTCCAGCAGCATTAAGCAAGGCATCCACTTTGCCGTATGCAGCCATGACATCTGCCAGGTTCTGTTCCAGCACCTTACGATTCATCACGTTGGTGGTGAGGAACATGGCCTCCCCGCCCTTCGCCTTGATGTCATCCACGATGGCATTGCCCACTTCTGCCTTGCGCCCCATGATTACCACTTTGGCACCTTGCTCGGCCAGATAGGCAGAGATGGCACGACCCAAGATACCAGTGCCACCCGTGATAACAACAACTTTATCTTTAATGTCAAATAAATTCTCCATTATTCATTCTCCATTATCCATCACTGAACTTTCCACGTTGCTGAATCATTGCCATGAGCTGTTCGGACTTCCACCAAGTTATCGCCCTTGTTCAGCTTCACATTCTCCCAAACCACAGTAGCGTATGCGTTGGTCTTCTGAGTGCCCACCAATTTACCATTGATGTAGAGCTTCACGTTTGGAGCAGTGGTGAAAACAATGATATCAGTCACATCTTCCTTTCTATCCACATAACGTTTAGAGCACAGATGCACAGTCTTTTCCACCTTGTTCCAGTTGGCCTTGAACAGATAGAAGGCATCCTTGCGGGTCTGACGGTTATGAGTCACCAAGCCCTTATCGTTGATATTATTGGTATCACCCTCGGTACGTAAGGATGAAGCAAAGTCGAACATGTTCCAAACGTATGAGCCCCAGAGGAAGTCACGTTCCTCAATCATCTTCAGGTGCTTCATGTGGTAGATGGTCTGCTTCTCTTCTGGATGTAGTTTGCCACGAGGATTGTTGTACTCCTTATTATCTTCATCGAACTTACCGATATGCTGGTTAATGCTGGCACCTGCCCCATATTCACTGACAGAAATCTTAGCGTTTGGATAAGTCTTGTGCCACTCATCCATGAATGGTCCGAAATCATCAATCTTACCTGTGTACCAGCCGAAATACTTGTTCCACCCCATCACATCGGAGATGAAGTTGTAATCACCTTCAAAGCAGGTAGCAGATGTGGTAACACGCAC